>CAYXJQ010000001.1:0-28093 GCA_964464985.1 uncultured Pseudomonadales bacterium
TTGATAAAAACATTGATTTAATTGTTGTTTATAAAAACTCAAATTTTAAGGAAAGTGACTTAGAAGGAGATTTAAATAAATTTCTAAAACAAATATGAAAATATATAAATTTTTAAGTACAATTCGACATAATATTATGTATAGTATTTTTGGTTATTCTTCAGTATGTGGTCAAGTCCCAAGCTGTAGTCAATATACGGCTTTAGAAATAAAAAAGAATGGTACAATTATCGGGTTAGTGAAAGGGGTTTGGCGAGCACTTAATTGTCGCCACTAAGAAATTTATGGGATTTTTAATTACTTTTTTTAGCGAGGTTTTATTATTTTTTAATAGTGCTTTGGGTAGCGTTGGTTTATCTCTTATAGTTTTTACTATAATTATTCGTTTATTAATTTTACCCTTAACTCTGCCAAGTATTAAGTCGAGTCAAAAAATTAAAAAACTTCAGCCAGAATTAAAGAAGCTCAAAGAAAAATTTAAAGGAGATAAACAAGGATATGCTCTCGCTCAATCTCAGCTTTATAAAAGCTATAATATTAATCCCTTAGCTGGTTGTCTGCCTCAAATAATTCAATTAGTTATTTTAATTGTTTTATATCGGGCAATTATTGGTTTATTTGATCAGCCCAATGGATTAAATTTTAATTTTTTATGGACAGATCTCAGTCAACCAGATGGATTATATATTTTTCCAATTTTAGCAGCTTTTAGTCAATTCGTTTTATCTTTAATGATTTCTCCTGCTACTCAAACCAGAGACGTAGTGCCGAATAAAACCCAAGATGAATTATTAAAAAAAGCTAATGAAAAAGAAGAAGACATAGCTGAAATGGCTTCTACCATGCAACAACAAATGATGTTTTTGATGCCAATTATGACAGGAGTAATTGCTCTAAGATTACCATCAGGACTAGCTCTTTATTGGATTATGGGAACTATTGTTAGCATTGTTACTCAATATTTTGTTTCTGGACTAGGAGGGATTGCTGTTTTTTGGAACAACAATGTTGCTAAAAAGGGGTTTTTTGGAGCTAAACTTTTACCCGAAGAACAGGGTAAGAATGTCTTGATAGAAGAAAATACAAAACAAAAAAAAGTTAAGGAAACTCCTTTAAAGAAAATATTGAAAACAAAAGATAGTCATAAAAAAAATACAGAATTAGCTGAACTTTTAATGAAAAAGGGTGCGAGTACAGAATCTTTACCAGCTAAAAACACTAGAGCTACTAAAGCAAAAAAACAGGAAAAAATCAAAAAAAGTCGTCAGCAAAAAAAACGAGCAGCTAAAAAAAAGAAGCACTCTTGAAAGATTAATTATGAAAATCGAAGAATACCTGAGTAAATTAATTGAATATTTGGGAGTTGAAGGAGAAATTGAGATTAAGGTTGAGGAGGGAGAAGAAAGAGTTAACATAGACATTCAGACTGATGAAAAAGACACGGCTTTATTAATTGGTAGTAGAGGGGAAACCCTTAATGCCATTGAACTTTTAACAAAATTAAGCTTTAAAGATGAGTATGTAGATAAACGAATTAGCTTAGATATTAATGCCTATAAATTAAGACAAGAGGAACGACTAAAAGAAAAAGCTTTGGATTTGGCTCATAGGGTTTTGGAAACTGGACGGCCCTATGAGTTTCGTTACCTAAACTCCTATGAGAGGCACTTGGTTCACGAGGTGGTCGCTAAGGAAGTCGGTTTGGAAAAAATATATACTCATTCTGAGGATAGAGATTTGGGAAGAGTTTTAATTATTGAGGTCAAGAATTAAGGTGTTTGAGGTTGCAATAATTATGCGTTAATTATGCGTTAATAATTAAATTTTAAAATTTTTGGTATGGGAAAAAAAATAAGAATTTATACTGATGGTGGATCGAGGGGTAATCCTGGAATAGCGGGCGCTGGAATTTATATAGAAGACTCTAGTGCTAAAGAAATTTATCATGAGGCTAAATTTTTAGGCATTAAGACAAATAACGAAGCCGAATATCTAGCTTTTTTAGAGGCCTTAAACTTTTTATTGCGTTATGAAATTAAAAACCCTGGTTTAATAGAGAGTGCTGAATTTTATTCAGACTCTAAATTGCTTGTTGAGCAGATTAATCGACGTTGGAAAATTAAGAAAGCGGAGTTGAGAAAACTAGCAGAAGCTTCTTGGAAAAACTTAAGTGTTCTACCCTATCCAATTTTTATTAAGCATTTACTGAGAGAAAAAAATAAAATTGCTGATCAACTAGCTAACGACGCTATGGATCGAGCTTGTTAATTGCTTGGGCTTTAATTTACAATGTTGTTTAGAAATGATAGGTCAAAAACAACATTTAACAAGCGAGCTAATTGATGATAGACCTGTGGTTTTTTTGTTAGCTGAAGAAAATAATCCCTTTATTGATAGTTTAATACTTTTTTTTAAGCACTGTGCTTTAGATGCAAGGTTATTATTGTTAGAATCTTTTACAGATCCAAGCCAGGCTTTAAAGCAATATAAAACGATTAAAAATACTGAGGTTTACAAGTTTTTAGTTGTAGGTGGTTTTAAAAAGACATATGTAAAAAACCCAGACTTTCTTTTACAGGTGTTAAGAGCTTTTGAGCGAGGTTTTGCAGAAGACGGTCGGTTGATAGCAATATTTTTTTTATTAAACTACTCTACCCCAATTTCACCCATGGATTTTGAGCTAAGCAATTTTAAAAGTTTTTGGTCTAAACAAAATAGCTTTTTAAATCAAGCGCTCAAGGCTTTTCCCTTGGCTCAGTTTTGTCTAGTAGAAGATGTTTTAAATTTAGATTTTGATTTTAATTTGAAATTTAATTTGTTTTTTAGTCCCTTTAAAAAACAGTTTCTTTTAGATAGTCAGAGTAATTGTTATTGGCAAACCCAAGACGGTTTTTTAAGAAGTTTTAAAACTTTATTTTTTCAAAGTAAACCAAGTGAAAAACACTTGTTAAGAGGACAAAAAACTCATAGTACACAGTTTTTATTAGAAGTTAAGGATTTATGTGATCGATATTTTTTGCAAAAATTTGATGTTTTAGAGCTATTTTTACAACCGAGTGATAAAAATTATTTTTTAGCAGATTTTATAAGGGTTTATAATTCTGACAAAAAAGTACTTGAAGTTTTAGATGAAAAAATTCGTCAGCTTCCTCTTTCTCTTAATAAAGAAATGCTTTTAGATAAAAATAATCTACAAGTGATTGAGGCGCAAAAAATAGCCAAAGAGTCACTGTCAAAATCAACTCCAACAAATGATGATGAAAGGCTGGAAAATGATGCTGAGAGAGCCTCTGAGCTTAATAAAAATGTAAGCACAACCGATCAGTTTGAAATAAATCAGGAAAAAAAATTACAAAAAACCGATGATTTGGTGACAGAAAATGAAGATAAGGCTGATGAATCAAACAATATTGATAAAACCCTCCAAGATATTTTTCGTAAAGAACAAAAAACCAGACACCAACAACGCTTTAAACAAAATCTGAAAGGTGCAAAAAAAATTGTAAAAAAGAGTAAATATCGTCGCCTCTCTTTTTACTTTGGCATTTTTTTATCTCTAATAGGCACCTTGGTTTTGGTTTTATTTGCTAATTTTTATTTTACTCAAAAACTTTTTGAAAAAGACCTGTTAGCTGCTATTCAGGCTAATTTAACTGATAAGAATAATTTTCAGGGTAAAAGAGATTATCGTTTTTTTAAATGGCAATTAGATAATTATGGAGAATTAATTGGCGAGGAAATTTTTTCAACACCTAATAATTATTGGCAAATTTTTGAGTATTTAAAAAAACAAGTAGTTCTAACACAGGAACTAGATGATGAAACTTTTAAGCTTTATCAAGCAATATTAAAAACAGACGGTGATGTGAGTATTGATTGGGCAAATTATTTGACAAAAAATCAAGAATTTTATCAATTTAAGCAAGAGTTAAATAGTCTTTTAGATCAATTAAATCCTGAAATTCTCCCAAAGGCACAGGCAGAAATTTTAGCTCAATATAAAACAAAAACCCTAAAAGAGTTGGTGTCTCAACAACGTTCAACAGTGTTTTTAGAATCTTTAAGTAGATTTTTACTGAGCCCTGCAAGAAGTAATCTTGTGATTTTGATTCAAGATAGTAATGAGTTGCGATCAAGTGGTGGATTTTTGGTTTCTGTGGTTAATTTAAGTTTTGAGAGTAGTCATTTATTAAATTGGCGAGTTTATGATGTAAGCGATCTAGACCAAAGAATTTATGGTGAAAGAGAGGCTTCTGAAGAATTAAAAAGCATGTTGGCGGCCAATAGACTGCTGTTGAGAGATGCTAATTGGCCGGCTAGTTTTGCTGACTCTAGCTCAGATATTACTTGGTTTATAGAGCAAAGTTTAAACATGCGACCTGATCTTATTTTAACTTTAAACAGCAAAGAGGTTTCTAATTTTTTAGAAGTCCTCTCCCCTCTTATGGTTAATGAGTTTGAATTAAATCAAAATAATTTTTTTGAAGAACTATTGCACCAAGAAAACGTTGATTTTAATTCTGTTTTGAATAGTTTTTTTGAGCGTCTAGCGCAACTTTCTAAAGACGAAGTTGTTCAAGTTTTAACCATGCTAAATCTGGCTTTAGATAAAAGAGAAATTTTTTTGTACAGTGATAATCAGGAGTTATTAGAGGTTTTAAAAAGCAATTTATGGTCTGGAGAAATTTTAGAAACTCCTTGTCCGAGTGAATTCGCTGGTGTTGGTGATCAATGCTTTACAGATGGAATTTATCAGTTGGAAAACAACGTGGGCTTAAATAAAGTTAATCGTTTAATTACTCAAGAAATCAACCATAGCATAGGAATTAGCGAAAAGTTTATTCGCCATAAGCGTGTAATTCGTTTAGAAAATCTTGGTCGTCAAAACTTTTGGCCAGAAGGAAATTATCAGACTTATCTAAAATTTTATTTGCCAAAAAATGCTAATTTAGAAAGAATAACTTTTAATGGAAAGACTATTGATCAAAGTATTTATAAATGGTTTGAAGAAAAAAATAAGCGAGTTTTGGCTCATAGATTTACTGTTCCAATACTTTCTAATGTAACTCTGGAGATAATTTATCTTATTCCTCATCAGCTGAAGGTTCCATTTTCTTATGTGTTTTTAGATCAAAAACAGGCTGGCTTGTTTAACAAACAAACTCATTATAAAGTTTTATTTGCTGAAGAGTTCTCTCCCAGTCTTATTGCTCCCCAAGCTAATTATCAAGACAAAGTAATTGAGTTTAAGAACGATAATCAAGACAACTTTTTATTTGCGGTTGCTTTTTAGTTTCACGTGTAAAAAAGCCTTTTTTAAGAAAATATACTGATTTATTAAGCTTTTTAACCTACTTTTTTTAGATTATTTTTTTGTTAAATGATTGCTTTCTTTCGGCCTTATTTTGGTTTAAGCTCTTTTAGAGATTTTTTGAGCTTTGTGGTAGAATGAGAGCCTATTTTACTTCTAGAAATATATATTTTTAAAATATAGAAAAGTTACTTATGACAAAAATTACTTTTAAAGTAGATAAACGTTCAAATAAAAAAGCTAAACAATTGCGCCGAGAGGGTAGATTGCCAGCCAATGTTTATATTCCAAAAAAAGACTCAATAGCTCTAGAGCTTGATCCTATAGATTTTGCCAAACTTTATAGCGAAGCAGGAGAAACTGGCTTAATTTATTTAAACATTGGGGGAGAATCTCAAGCTGTACCAGCCCTAATTGATCAGGTTGATATGGATTATTTAGGTGCTAATTTTGAACATGTGGTTTTTAGAGGAGTAAACTTAAAAGAAAAAATTACTGCTAATGTGCCAGTTGAAGTGATAGGGGAGTTTGATGTCGCAGAAGCAGTTTTAATTACTGTTCAAGACGAGGTTGAGGTTGAGGCTTTGCCAGCCAATCTTCCAGAAAAATTTGTTTTTGATGTTAGTAGTTTAAAAGCTATTGGTGACGCTTTTACTCTAGCAGATTTAGATTATGATAAGGATAAAGTTGAACTAGTTTTGCCCGAAGATGAGAATCCAAGCGAAAGAGTGCTAGTTTCTGTTCAGGCTCAAGAGGAAGAAGAAGTTGTAGAAACACCCGATGAGTTAGTTGAGCCAGAACTAGTTGGTGAAGATGAAAAAGCTGAAAAAACTGAGGAAGGTGAAGAATCTCAGCCTAAAAAAACAAATGGTGAAGATCAGGCCATAGTTGAGGAAAAATCAGCTGACTCTAAATAAAACAATAGAGGTTTATTACAGTAATATTTTAATTGTTAGGACAAGTTATTTTAATAATTGGGATCTAGGTCCCAAGATTGTTGAAATTTTTCTTGAGCTATTTTTGAATCTTCTAGCTCTAATAGCTTGGCAAGGTTGAAAAGTATATCTCGACTATGTTTTTGTTTTGTTTCCAGTTTTAAATAGAATTTTTTTAGCGTTTCAATTTCTGCCCGATCAAGAGTAAATAAAATCTCTCCAGGGTTTTGACTTGGTGCCTCTTTTAATTCAATCTGAGGGACTTTGTTTTTTTGCCATAACTGCCAATTGATTAGCCAAATTAGCAATAAAAGAAATAATAAAAAAGGAGTTATTTCCCCTTTTAATTTAAGCTTAAGAAATAAATATTGAGTGCTGAAAATGCAGAGCTTGTAAAGAAGTCTTATAATTAAAACGATAAATAATAAATAATTGCTGATTTTTTTTAACATCAAATTGGCCAATGACTACTCATTAGTATTTTTTCTTTTACTAATTTTTCTTGATATAAAATTTGCCAAATGGCTTCAGTTACAAAAGGGATAAATGGGTGGAACATCTTCAAAAAAATAATTAGACCGTTTAAGATTTTTTCTTGACTTATCAACCCATTTTTTGATTTTTCTATACACTCGTCACAAAACCAATGCCAAAATTCATTATGCAAAGTTTCAGCAGCTAAACCCAGTTGTTGCTGTTCTAGATTACGAGTGATTACAGACTTAAGCTGTTTGAGTTTTTTATCAAATTTTCTGTCTAGCTGTCCTTGCTTATTATTATCTAAATAAATGGGTGATTCTCTTTGCAACAAAATAAAACGAGTTGCATTCCAAAGCTTATTATTAAGATTACGCATTGCTTTAAAATCAGCATCGCTAATATTTTTGTCTAATCCAGCGCTAGAACGAATAACAACAGCCATTCTAAGCGCATCTATGCCGTATTTTTCGCCAATTTCTATTGGATTAACAACATTGCCCTTACTCTTACTCATTTTCTGGCCTTTGCCATCTCTAATGAGGCCGTGCAAATAAATTTTTTTAAATGGTAATTGTTGAGTGCTATACAAACCCATCATTAGCATACGCATTACCCAAAACATTAAAATGTCATAGGCGGTTTCCATAATGCTAGTCGGATAAAAACGCTCAAAGTCTCCAGGTTTATTATTTTTTAGAGCAACTACTGGCCACTGGCTTGAAGAAAACCAAGTGTCAAAAGTGTCAGTTTCTTGTAAATATTGTTTATTGTCATCTGGTTTAGTGTTGCTAATTAAATATTGAGCCTCGATAGGGGCGGCAATATTTTGCAGGCCTTTTTCTATCTCTTCAAAAGAATATTTTTTAAGTAAGTTTTTAATAAGATTAGTAACTCTTTGTCCATTTTTATCTAAAAAAGTAATTCGTAAATTTGGATTACTGTCAACTTCATACCAGACTGGCATACGAATACCCCAAACAACCTGTCGACTAATATTCCAATCTTCTAAGTTTTCTAACCAGTGTTTAAGAATTTTGTCGTAACCAGCTCCATATATTGTCAGTTCTTTTTTCTTAATTTTCTGTAAAACAGCTTCTGTTAAGGATTTAACTCGAACATAGAATTGGGGTAGAGGAAGGGGTTCTATGGGGTTGTTACAGCGATAACATTTGGCTAAACTGTGTTGATGTTGTTCGTCAATTTTTTCTAATAATTGATTTTGTTCTAAATCTTTAACAATATTTTCTCGAGCAATATGCGCTTTGAGTCCAGCATATTTGCCGGTAAATTTAGTGAGTCGACCATCAAAATCAACTGCTATAGCAGGTAATTTTTCTTCTTCTTTGCTTAGATTTTTTTCTTTTATTAATTGTTTTTTTAAATCAATATAGCCAAGCTCATTATTATTAATGGCTTCTTGTAATTGATCTTGGTGCTTCTGCCAGAAGGCAAAATCATTAAAATCATGGAAGGGAGTAATTTTAACTGCACCGGTGCCAAACTCCGGATCAACAAAATCATCGGCAATTACTTTAAGTTTGACCAAGCCCAATAATCCTTGAAACTCGATAGTTTTTCCATGATAAGCGCGATAACGCTTATCTTTGGGGTGGACGGCAATTGCCACATCGGCAAAGATGGTTTCTGGTCTGGTTGTGGCAATATTAATTGACCCATATTTTAAATAATAAAGGGGGTTTTTTTCTTCAATATGATTAACTTCTAAATTACTAAAACCAGTGCCACATTTAGGACAGTAATTTACTAATCGGTTGGCTCGATAGATTAAGTCATCTTTTGCCATTTGCTCAAAAGTTTTGATGACGTCTTCAACAATATCTGGATCTAGAGTAAACTTAAAACGATTCCAGTCAGCGCTGGCCCCCAACTGCTTAATTTGTTGAACAGCTATTTGACTGTTTTCATCAACATAATCCCAGATCATTTGATAAAGGGTTTGGCGATCAAAATTAAAACGACTCCTTTTTTCTTTTTTGAGTTTTTTTTCAAAAACAAATTGTGTTTCAATACCAGCGTGATCGGTGCCAGGGAGCCAAAGAGTGTCATGACCCCTCATGCGAGCGAAGCGAACCATGATGTCTTCTAGAGTTACAACACAGCCGTGACCCAAATGCAGTGGGTCATTAGCATTGGGAGGAGGCATAATAATGGAGAAACTTGGTAAATCAACATTTTTTAATTGTTGATTTATTTCACTATCAGGATTAAAAGCATCATCTTTTTCCCAAAGTTGATAAATTTTTTCTTCGTAATTTTGTGGTTGATAGTGTTTGTCCATTGAGAGTTAATTATAGCACCGAAGCAGGCTTGACTCTAGTTTATAACTTTAATTCTTTGTCTGTTAAAATAACGGAGATGAACAAAACCTTAGTAGATTATAGCCGGGTAAATTTAGTTAATGATCAAGATGAGATTGTTGCTAGTGCTGATAAATTTGAGGCTCATTTGGGAGAAGCCATGCTTCATCAGGCAATTTCCTTGTTTTTGTTTAGAAAAAATAAAGCTGGTCGTTTCCAGTTATTAATACAGAAACGCAGTAATAAAAAAATTGTAGGAGCTAATCAATGGGCTAATACAGTTTGTGGTAATGTAGCGCTGGGTGAAAATCATAGGAAGTGTGTGTTGAGGCGATTGAAAGAAGAATTAGGAATAAGTCTATCTAAAAATCTTTGTCAAAGAGTGAAAGAGATTTTTGTTTTAAACTATCAAGTGCTTTGTAATCAGCGCTATAGTGAAAAAGAAATTGACCATGTTTTTGCCCTATTTTTAAACGATCAAGAAGTAAAAAGTTTAGAGATAGATAAAAATCCTCAAGAAGTTGCTGATTTACTCTGGACTAACTGGCATAAGTTAATTGATCAAAAAAGATTAGAAGATGGAGAATTAACTCCGTGGTTTAAACTCTTTTTAAACAATGAGCAATTGGAAAAAATTATTAATCGCTTTTTAGAAAATGTAACAATATAATTAATGTAAAAATATGAGTATGAAAACAGACAAAATTCCTCAACACGTTGCTATCATTATGGATGGCAATCGACGATGGGCAAAAAAACAAGGTTTATCAATTATTAAAGGCCATCGTAAAACTGCTGAAGAAACAATAGAGCGCTTAGCTGATTATGCAATTAGTGTTGGCATTAAATTTTTAACTCTTTGGGCTTTTAGTACTGAAAATTGGCAGCGTGACAGCAAAGAATTAGAGGGAATAATGGGTTTATTTCGTGAAACCTTTAGTACGGCCGCTGAGCGTTTACATAAAAAAGGTGTGCGAGTTCACACTATTGGTGATTTAACTCGTTTTCCTCAAGACATTAAAGAAGGGGTAGAGCATTGGAAAAAAGAAACTTCTAAAAATAAAAAACTTGTTGTTACCTTTGCTCTTAACTATGGTGGTCGAGATGAAATAGTGAGGGCTGTTAAGTGCTTGATTACTCAAGAAAAAAACTTGACAGAGCAAGAAATTACTTCAGATCTTATAGAAAAATATCTTGACACTAAGTTTGAGCTTAACTTGCCAGATCCAGATCTAATTATTAGGCCGGGTGGAGAACAGCGTTTGTCCGGTTATTTGTCTTGGCAGGGAGCATATAGTGAATTATATTTTTGTTCAACATTAATGCCGGATTTTAATGAGAAAGAGTTTGCAAAGGCGCTATCCGAATTTGCTAGTCGACAACGACGTTTTGGACAATAATTGTCAAATCTCTAATTGTTTTTATAAATGATTTTAAAGCCAATTTTTTTGCGAGCCGGGAATGGTAAAGGATTTAATTAGGTCAATGCCAGTAAAACCAGCAATGATATTGATAATAATAAAAGCTGAAAGAGCCAAAATTATACCAATGATAGCAAAAGTAATAGTTTTTTGGGATTTTTCTACTTCTTGGCTTTTTCCAGCTGATAACAGGAGGTTAAATGCTGAATAAATTATCATTATAAATCCTGCTATGCCAATTAGAGTTAAAACAACAGACAATACATTAGCCAACAAACAAGCAATGCCTTGAATACTTGCTACTCCTTTCACTGTACAGCTAGGATCAATTTGTTCCCAATCCTGGGTCTGTGCTTGGATAGGTTTAATAATGGGAAAAAATGAAAGAATTTGAATCATAAATTTGATTATAACAATAAAAAACCCCCTTTCCAAGCAAATGAATAGGGGGTTTTAATATTTAATTTAATTAGGCTGATTAATGGTGCCTACATTTTGAAAAACTTCATTGAAGCTGCCAAAGCCCAAGAAGTTTACGATTAAGTTGATTATGGCATATGAGGCAGCCACAATAATTAGACCAATGATAGCGGCCGTAATTTTATTACGTGCTTCTTCAGCTTTTGTTTTATCTCCTCCAGAAGTAATCCATTGAATACCTCCAAAGATAAGATAGGCAAAAACCAAAACAGCTGCCATTAGCATAACTACATTTAAAATAGAGCTGAACATTTTGCCAAAATCAGTAGCATAACCAGTGCCTGGATTAACCTCAATATCGTCGAAGGCTGCCATTACCAGCTTTGCTTGAAGAAAAACTCCACTCAAGGCGCTAACGCTAGCCAAGGCAATTTTTTTAGTTAATTTCATAAAAGTCTCCTTTTAATTTTTCTATCTAATTTTTTATTATATCAAGTTTATTAGTCTTTAGCAAAAAAATCTAGACGAATTTAATGCTTGTAATGCCAAGAAAACTAGCTACCAGACTAAAAATAGCCACAGTGGCTGCTAGAACTATTAGTCCAATGATGGCAGTGGTAATTTTGTTACGCGCATCTGCAGCTTTTGTTTTATCTCCTCCAGAAGTAATCCACTCGATAGCGCCCCAAATAATAAGACCTAAACAAGCAACAGCTCCAATAATCATTGCTACCCTCAGAATATTGCCAAGCCAGAGACCAAAACCACCGTCGGCCGTTTGTGATTTGTCTGCTCCAAAAAGACCTTGTCTTTCAGCTTCTCCTGCTATGTCTAAAGTAACTTGTGCTATTTGTCTACTCATATTTTGTTTTTATCCAATTTTATTAATCTTAATTTGTGCCTGGTATAGTAAGTTGTAATAAATCAAATTCACCACCAAAAAGCAATTTACTCATGAAGCTAAGTAGAACGAAAGAGCTAACTAACAACACTAAACCAATAATAGCGTTAGTCATTTGGTTGCGTGCCATCTCTACTTTGCTTTTGTCCCCTCCAGAAGTAATCCAGCTAAATGCGCCTAGTAAAAAGTAGACGATAACAGCCAATGAACCAATGGTTATGGAAGCTCTCCACAAATAAACCGTATATTGAATAAATTTGCCTCCGCTGGGTACTGTAGGATCATTTTGCCCAAGGTCGCCAATGACCGGGTTGTTAATTTGTGCTTGGGCTATTTTAGGGTGAACGATTAAACTTAATAAAAGTAGATAAAAAAAACTTAATTTTTGGTATAAGTCAGATAATGATTTTTTCATAGTTATGGGTTGTTAACTCCAGGAATGATTTCTTCTATCATCTTTGCTGGTTCTAATAGTTCTAATCCAATAATACCGCCAATCAAACCAATAATAGCGTATGTAGCAACAATCAAAATTAAACCAAGAGTACTCCAAACTAAACGATCTTTGGCCTTTTCAATTTTTCCTTTATCACCAGCAGCGGTAATCCAATTAAAGGCCGCAATGAAAGCATAAACAATGAAGAACAAAGTTCCTAGGATAGTGATAATACCAATGATATCACTGATCCATAATTCTAAAGTAGATAAGACAGTAGTTTGTTCTAAATCTTGTGGTTGACGAGCTTCATTAATGGGTTGTATTGATCCGATATCAACACCTTTGTTAACAGCTTGAGCTAAGAGATTATTAATTTTTGACATAATTTATTTATATTATTGGACTTGGTATTTGTGGATTAATAATAAAAGTAGCATCACCAAAAATAATTAAACCAATAACGGCAGCAATGGTGTAGGAGGCAACAATAATGGCTAATCCAACTACACTTAAAGTTAGTTTGTTGCCAATTTTTTCTATAGACCCTGAATTGTCGGAGCTAGTGATGTAGGTGAAGCCAGCTATAATGAAATTAAACATGGTCCATAGCCCAGCTACAACGGAAATTAACCTAATCAGGTTGGAAAAGAAGAGAATAAGTCCAATGCCGCTATCTGATTGTTGATTTAATTCAGCTACTCCAGGAGGAGCTTCAATATTGCCAAAAACAGAGTTTGGTTGCGGAACTGAGGTTTGGGCAAAAATGTGGTTGTTTAAAAAAAGAGTTGACAAAGCAAACAAGCAAAGTAGGCTTAAAATTATTTTTTTCATTTCAAATTTTCATTATACTCGGCTCTTTTTCAAAAGCCAATATCTACTCCTGTAAAAGTTTTAATGATTTGCATAATCCAGTAGGCAGCAAAAATAACTAAAAATCCGATAAGGGCTGAAGTCATGGTGGTTTTAGCTTTTTCTTTGCTCTCCGACTCACTTCCTGAAATCATAGCTAATCCAGAAAAAACAATCATCGCAAACAAAATTAAACCAACAATAACGAAAACAACTCTGACTAAGAGGTTCACCATATCTGCTGGTGTACTAAAGACATCACTCACCTTTTGACCATTATTTAAAGTTAGGTATTGACCCAGATCAATACTAACACCTTCTCCAGAGTTATTGTCTTTGACGCACCAGCCTTCTTTATATTGCAATAGTGGTTCGAGCACACAACGATAGCCGTCAGCACAAGGAATTGTTGGTGAACAATCTTGAGCAAAAACTTGATTTTTTGGGGAAATGAAAAAGAAAATTGACATGAGTAAACCAATTAGGAAAATTGAAATTTTCTTTTTCATCAAAGCTAATTATAAAATAAAATTTTCTGTTATGATAGGGTAGTTTGATCATGAAACGTTTTGTTGGATTTAAAGACGAGCTCGTTTTAATTGAAGCCATAAGAAGGGGTGATGAATTGGCAATCGAGTATTGGTTTAAGCATTATTATAAAAAACTATTAACTCTGGCTTTACAAAAATTACCTAATGCTTCAGTGGCCGAAGAAATTGTCCAAGAAACTTTTGTTAATTGTCTAAGAGCAATCAATCTTTTTAAGGGAAACAGTTCTTTATTGACGTATATGCAGAGCATTATGCGTCACGAAATTAACGATTTTTACCGTAAACGTTATGCAAAAAAATTTATTAAAACTATTCCTCTTTCTGAAGTTTTTTTAGAACATGAATTTAAAGATGCTCATGAAACTGCCGTTATGGTTAAATTGGTTTTGAAAAAAATGGCTAAGCGGTCAAGAGAACTGCTGATGCAAAAATATGTGGATAAAAAGCGCATAAAAGATTTAGCTAAAGAATTAGGGAAGACTGAAAAGGCGATTGAGTCAGAATTGTTTAGAGCTAGAAAAGAATTTCGTTTGTTGTGGGCAAATATTGATCAGGCAGTTGACTAATGAAATATTTAATTGAATTAAAAAATCCATGCAAAAAAATGACAGTCAAGAATTTTTAATCAAACTAAAAAACGAAGCCAAACTAATCAGTTCTTTGGAAAAGGATAAATTTGTTCCAGACCGCTTAAGTATTATGGCTAATTTCATCGCCACTCACGCTTGGCAGATTTTATTAGTTTTAGCTTTTATTACATCTTTGTTTTGGGAATTATTACTTTACCAAGGAAACAATGGATAAAATAGGAGTTATTAAATCAGCAATTTATTCATTGGGCCAGATTACTTTAGGGTTATTTTTACACCCTTATCAAAGCATGCAAAACTTAGTTCGCGATCAAGTTTTTATACCATTAATGTTATTACCCACACTTTTAGCAAGTATTTTTTATATTTTGTTTGCCTGGTGGTTGCTAGCATTATTTTATGACGGGTCAGTGATATTTAGATTGGTTTATCGTTCTTTTTTCTTTTTCTTTCTATTTTGGCAGATTTTATTAATTTATTTATTTTATCGTTTTAGACGTGCTTTTCGTGAATAGTTGTAAAATGCTTTTAACTTTATGTTGTTGCGCAAATTAGCTTTGCAAAATTTTCGAAATTTTGCTAATAAAAATTGGGATTTTAAAAAAACCACGATTATTGTTGGTGACAATGGTAGTGGTAAAACGACTGTTGTAGAGGCAATAAATCTTTTGGCTAGCAGTGATAGTTTTCGAGCTAGTCGCATCGAAGAAATGATTCGTTTGGGAGCAGATTTGGGCAGAGTGCAGGCTCTTTTTGAAATGGAGGGCTTTGCTCCTCAAGAGGGGAAAAATGAAAAACTTAATGAAGAGCCTCAGATATCAGAAGAATTAAAATTAGAAATAATGCTTACTAGGGGTATGGTGGGTGGTAAAAAGAGTCAGTATCGTTTGTTTACTGTTAATGATATTAGGCGGCGGCGTGCTGATTTTGTTAAGAATTTATCAGTAGTGGTTTTTCGACCTGAGGATTTACGTTTAGTAGAGGGTAGCCCGCGCCGCCGCCGCTTATTTCTTGACCAAACTTTATTAATGTTGGATTGGGAATATCAACGATCTCTGCAACAATATGAAAAAACTCTGAAACGTCGCAACCTCTTATTGCAGAAAGTGCGTGAAGGAGAGGAGGATAAAAGCATTTTATCTTTTTGGAATTTAAATTTAGCAAAACAAGGTCAGTTTTTACAGCAAGCAAGAACTAAATTTATTGACTTCATTAGAGAGGTAATTTTTCCTTTTGAACTAAATATTGAATATTTGCCTTCTCTCATCAGCGATGATCGTTTAAAAAAATATTTAAATAAAGAGATTGCTGCAGGACATAGTCTTATTGGACCACATAAAGATGATTTTTTAGTCAAGTTTTCTTTGCCAGAAAAGGGAATTGAAGATTTAAGTTTATTAGCTTATGGCTCCCGGGGGCAGCAGCGCTTGGGGGGATTATGGCTTAAAATTGCTGAGTTGCAGTTTTTACATAGTCGAATAGATTACCAACCCATCTTGCTTTTAGATGATATTATGTCTGAATTGGATCAAGACAGTAAAGCAATGGTTTTAAGTTTATTGGAGAGTTATCAAACTATATTGACCACAGCCGATAGAGAATTAGCCAGGGAACTTAAAAAAACATTTAAAAATTCAGCAACTATTAAGTTGGCCTAATTTTGTCAGATTAGTCTATTTGTAAATCTTTGTAAGAAAAAAAATTATTATGGCTTTTTTTTAATTCTTCAAACCAAGCAAAATCTTCTAATGTTTCACTTAGGCATTTTATTCTAAAAGCGTGATCATTATAAAAAATAGTGTTTGGAGTAGTTTTTCGACAAACCCCAATCGATTCTGTAAGTCCAATTAACAAGTCGACAATGACTTCTAAATCTCTATCAATTTTTTTAAAATCAGCGTTATTGAACAGTTTTTTCAATTCGTCCAGTGACAAATCTTTGTATTTATTATCAAAGGATTTTAGATTATTTCGATTTTTTAAATCTGGTTTTTTTGTTTGATCTAAATCACTAGCCGATAATGGTTTTTTTTCTTTTTTCATATTTGATGTTAAAAACACAAATTCAGATAGGTTTGAAAATGCTTTTGTAGAACCTGGTGATTTTACCTAATTTTTGAAAATTTTCAAGTTTTTGCTTGAAATGTATTCCAGAGTACTTGAGGAATTGCATTCACCAAATCACTGGCATTAAAATAAGGGCCAACTTTTTTATAAAGATAGCTTCCGGTTTTTTTATTAATATGGCTAGCAATGATGGTGCTAGTTAAGGAGTCATTTTTGCAATAAAGAGCAGCTAGTAGGCCAGCCAAAACATCTCCCGTACCACCCTTAGTCATGCCAGCATTGCCTCCCTTAATTTTGATTATTTCTTCTTGATTTTTACCTGGAAAAATTTGGTCAATTTGGCCTTTTAATAAACAGGTAGCTGAAGCCTGATAATTTTCAGGATGAAAATCATTATTTTTTTTGATTAAAATCTCCATCTCTTGATGGTGGGGCGTAATAATACAATTATTATTGAGAAGATCAGGATTAATCATTTGTAAAGCGCCTGCATCAATTACCCACTTTTTCTGTGGATATTTGCTCAATAATCGGTCACTCAGTCGAGCAGTATAAGAACTTCTTTCCATCCCTGGTCCTAATAAAATACAGTCAGCTTCTTTCAAATAAGGCTCAATTTCTTTGCGATCAACCACGATTCCTTGCCAAAAATTCGCTTTTGCTTCTTGGTTAAGTTTTTGATCTAGCTCATTTTTTTGCCAGCGTCTAATCAGACTATTATTGCTAGGCACCGAACTATAAAAAACCATATCAACTATTTTGCTAGCAACATCGAGGCTCCATTTACTGGCAGCATGAAATAATTCTGAGCCGCCAATAATTAGTAGTTTGCCGTTTTGGCCTTTATGAGAATATTCTTTAGCAATTTTTAGCTTTTTAAAAGCTTGTTTAATCATTTTTTGAGATTTTAACTTTTGTTCTTGATTCTGCATTACACTCTTATTTTACTATGTTTTATCTTTCTGTGTTTTTTACTATATTATTAAAATAAATTTGCATAATTTGCAAAAATAACGCTTGTTTTAGCGATCAAACTATGCCAAAATATGACTTTAATGTACGAACCTCAATTTCAAATCAGTAATAATTTACTCAGCTATATTTCTGCAATTGAATCAGCCAAGGCGGTGATTGACAATTCACCACTTGTTCCTGCCTGGGAAGCTAAGTTTCGTGATGAAGCTTTAGCTCGCAGTGTTCATTACGGCACCAGAATTGAGGGTAACGACTTGAGCGCTGCTCAGGCCGGACAGGTTTTATCTTTAGAAAAAATTGACAGCGTGCAATCAGTTCTTGACCAAACTGGCATTATTGCCCGAGAGAGAGATATTCAAGAAGTAATTAATTATCGCAACGTACTGGCTTGGATTGATCAACAACCCTTGTTGAAAAAAACTCAGAGCCAAGATGACTCTTTACTTAATCTAACAACTCTAAATTTATTGCATCGTTTAACCATGAACAACTTGCTCGAAGAAGAAAGAATTGCTACCTTACGTGACAAACAAGTCATTGTCAGAGGTGCGCGAGATGGGCAAGTGGTTTTTCGTCCGCCAGTAGCTGCTGAAGTTCCTTTTCTATTAGATGATCTTTTTTCCTGGTTAAAGGGAGAAACTAGTCAAAATTTACACCCAATTTTACGAGCAGCAATTCTTCACTATCAATTAGTTTATATTCATCCATACGTGGAAGGTAATGGTCGTACCGCTCGAGCTTTTGCCACCCTTGCTCTTTATGAGTCTGGGTATGATTTTAAACGCTTTTTTTCAATTGAAGAGTATTTTGATAGTAATGTCGATGCTTATTATCAGGCTTTATTATCTGTTCAGCAAAATGCTAAACAGGACCTAACTTATTGGTTAGAGTATTTTACCTATGGTTTAGCTCTAGAAATTGATAAAGTTAAATTGAAAGTAGCCAAGCTTTCCCAAGATTTGAAGCTTAAGCGTGAGCTTGGGCAACAAGTAGCCTTATCTGAGCGGCAAATTATTTTATTAGAGCTACTACAAAATCAAGGCACCATGACTTCTGACGATGCTCAAAAAGCTTTACCCAATGTTTCGGTTGACACTATTTTGCGAGATCTTAAAGATTTAATTGCCAAAGGAGTGGTTAAGAAACATGGGGTAACCAAGGGTGTTAGTTATAGCCTCAATTAATTTCTTGATTAATTTGACTTGGTTTTTCTAGCTGATTTGACATAATATATTTGAAGGAATTCTATGCTTTTTAATCAATTCACTCAATATTTACTCGATTTAGAAGAACTTAACTCTCGTTTAGAGATGACTAAATTACTGGCTAAATTATTTAAAGAATTAGATAAAGATGAGGTAGTACCCGCTAGCTATTTAATGCAGGGAAGTCTGGTGGCTAACTATGAGTCTTTAGAATTTCAGTTATCCAGTAAGATGCTAATTCGCTCTTTAGCTAATTTTTATAATCGTCATTCAGCCTCGGTTGAAGACAAATCATTTTTAAAACAAGGTTTGTTTGATGATGTTAATCAAGAAGTAGTTGTTGGAGAGTTAAATAAAAAATATAAAGAGCTAGGAGATTTGGGCGAATTGTTCTATCAAGTTGTTGCTGATTTAACAGATTTAACGAATTCTTCTGATCAAGAAGTTAGTCTCAGCATTATAGAAGTTCATCAGCAGCTAGAAGAAATTGCTCATGAGGGTGGAGAAGGTTCTCAGGATAGAAAAATTAATTTATTGGCCGATTTACTAGATCAAGTTAGTGCTGTGTCGGCTAAATTTATAGCAAGAATTGTTTTAGGTAAAATGCGTTTGGGCTTTTCTACAATGACTATGTTAGACGCTTTGTCTTGGGTAAAAACAGGGGATAAAAGCCAGTCATCCTTGTTGGAGGAGGCTTTTCAAAAAAAAGCTGATTTTGGATTGTTGGCACAACTCTATTTGTTTGAAAAAAATCTAAGTGCTAAAGAATTAGCTAAAAACTATCAGATGGAGTTGGGTATTCCAGTTGTGCCAGCCTTATGTCAGCGACTTAATAGTGGGCAAGAAATTATTGACAAAATGGGTGAAGTGATAGCTGAGCCAAAATATGATGGTTTACGCATCCAAATTCATCTCAATAAGGCTGGTTTTGCTGATGGTAGCCAATATAAAGCTTATACTCGTAATTTAGAAGAGGTGTCAGCTATGTTTCCTGAATTAGACCAATTATTGGAAGAATTTCAGGGAGAAACAGCTATTTTAGATAGCGAGGCTGTTGGTATTGACCCTGATTCTGGGAAGTTTGTTGCTTTTCAAGAGACCATTTCTCGTAAACGTAAATATGGGATTGATGCTAAGGCAGAAGAATTGCCAATTCGTTTTTATGTTTTTGATTTATTATATTTTAATAATGAACCTTTAATTGATGAGCAGTTACTTGATCGCAAAAAAAAGCTTAATAGTGTTCTTAATGATTCAGAAGTTGTTAAGATAACCGATTATCAAATTATTAGTGATCCGACTGATTTAAGTGCTTACCATGAAGAGCAATTGGGGCTCGGTTTGGAGGGGGCAGTAATGAAAAAGCCAGAGTCAGCTTATGTTGCTGGTCGTAAAGGTTGGCGTTGGGTAAAAATAAAAGAAGCTGAAGGTAAAAGAGGTAAATTAAACGATACGGTTGACTGTATTATGATGGGTTATTATCGAGGTAAAGGTAAAAGACAAAGTTTTGGTGTTGGAGCTTTACTAGTTGGTGTTTTAGATCAAAAAAGTGGCGACATCAAGACTCTTTCAAAAATTGGTACAGGTTTAACAGATAAGCAATTTAAAGAAATTAAAAAATTAGCGGATGAACACAAGAGTTCTAAAAATCAAGCTAATTCTAAATATGATTTTAAAAAAGAGTTGGTGGCCGATGTGTGGATTGAGCCAAATTTAGTTTTGGAAATTGCAGCTGATGAAATTTCTAAATCTCCGAGTCATACTGCTGGCGTAGCTTTGCGTTTCCCCAGACTGATTAGAATTAGACACGATAAAGATTGGCAACAAGCAACCACTTTTCAGGAATTAAAAAATATTAGTCAGGGTTGAGTTTTGTTTGTAAATTTTTATAGACTTGTTATTTGAAAATCTTATCAATTTCCTCAATTAGAATGCTAGCTGACTGTCGATTGTGTTCTTTGAGTTTTTTTAAGCTTGTTTGAAATTTTTCAAGTTCTTGGGGTTTTTTAATAATCTCTAAGAGTTTTTGATTAGCAGCTTTAGTTTTTTCCTCTACAAACCCTAGTTTATATTCCTTAATAATTTCTAAGTTGCCAGCTTCTTGAGCAATGTGGGTAATGGCAAAAAACGGAGTAAGTGTTGCTGCACTTTCAAACAGGGTGTTGGGTCCAGCTTTACCAATAATTAGGTCCGCAGCTTGCATGTATAGATGCAACTCTTTAGTAAAAGGCAAAGGTGTAATAACGGCTTTTGATTGGCTAAACATGTTTAAACTTTTTTTAATACCTAAAATATTGTTATAAAGGGTGCGATTATTACCACAGGCGATAAAGATTCTCACTGGTTTTGGGCAGTTAATCAATGCTGCTAAAACTTTTAGCACTGCCGCTGAACCGTCAGATCCAGAAGCAATCAAAAAAACCAATTGTTCATTGATTTTCAATTTTTTCTTTATTCCTTTCTTTTGATAGTTTGTTTCAAATTTTTTGCCAACAAACCAACCAGCAGCCTTAGCCTTGCAGGTTTTTTTGTATTTTGCTAAATTTTTATTTTCAAAAAAGAAATTAGCTTCAGCCTCATGAAATATTTGCCAGGGATGAATGGTTCGTGGATCAGTAATAATATTAAGACATGGTATGTTTTTTGTTTCTTTAATTTTTTTAAGTGCGGGGTTGAAGGGAAAATAACAACTAATTGCCAAGTCGATGTTTTTTTCTTTAATTAAACGGCTAGTTGGTTCATAGGTGTATTGAAAAAAAATGTTAAAAATTAGTTTGCTTAGTTCTGCATCTTTTTCTATTGCTTTTACGCTTAAATCATAAGGTACTTTTAAGATACTAGGAGCTAGTCGGTAAAGAGATTCATAAACTGTTTCAAAAATTTGCTTGTTATAAAAAACCTCTACTTGGTAGCGATCTCCTGCTTGGGCTTCAATTTTTTCTTTAATTGCCTCAGCAATGCTTTGGTGGCCTTGTTTAGTGCTAAAAATGCCGATATTTTTTTTCATCATTGCATTATAACTGCAAAAGTTTAAAAAGGATAAAATGTTAAAATAATAACTATGAAGATTTATGTGGGACTAGGTAATCCTGGAGAAAAGTACCAAAAAACTCGTCACAACGCTGGCTTTATGTTTATTGATGCTATTGCTGAAGAGTTGGGTCTATCTTTCAAATTTGAAAAAAAATTTAATTCAGAACTAGCTGTCAAAAGAGATGATGTTTTTTTACTTAAGCCTCAAACTTTTATGAATAATTCTGGGCAAGCACTAAGAGCTTTTCTAGATTACTTAAAAATTGACTTGCAAGACTCATTGTCTGGTCCAGAAGACTTAATTGTGATTCATGATGATTTAGATTTGGAATTGGGTACTTATAAATTACAAAAAGGGGTGGGGCCTAAGGAACATAATGGCTTACAATCAATTTATCAACATCTAGGAACTAAAGATTTTTGGCATTTGCGTCTGGGTGTAGATTCTAGAAAAGGCTTAAGAAGTATTCCTCCCGCAGACTACGTCTTGCAAACCATGTCACAGACTGAGCGTCAAATTTTTGATAAAACGGTAAAAGTGCTTTTGCAGGAATTGCTTTAGCTAGATTATACTTAACTATTGATGAAACTGCCCAAGTTATCTTTCCAAAAAAATCAGAATTTAAAACATCTTTATGTAATTCGTTTATTTCGCGAGTTGGTTAACAAGTTAGTGATGTTTTTTTTGCCAATCTATTTTTTTAATTTACATTTACCCTTTTGGGATCAAATTAATTGGGCTTTAGATCAGCGTGGACAAAATGTGTTAACTGCTTTGCAAATAGGCATTTTCAACATAGCTATTTTACACCTTCTCTCTCGTCTAGTAGCTTTTGTTTCTGCTATTTGGGTGGCTCAACAAACTATTAAGTTAGGAACAAAACACGCATTTATTATGGGTCACATTTTATATGCTTTGTTTGTGGCTTTTTTATTTTTGTCACAGAGTAACCCTTATTGGATATTTTTAGCAGTAATGATAGATGGTTTACAAATAAATCACTTTTGGAACAGTTATCATTATTCGCTGAGTCGCAATAGCAATCATCATAAAATGGGCAGCAATCTAGGTATTATTAATTTTTTGCTTAATTTAGTGACAATGATCTCGCCAGCTCTTGGAGGCTTGGTGATTGCTGTTTTGGGATACGGCAATTTATTTTTAATGGGTTTGTTATTAATTGGAGTAGGTTTAATTTTTACAATTTTATTAGATAACGTAAAAGTTAGAGATAAAATCTCTTGGGAAGAATTTGCCTCTTGGATGAGTGAGCCGGGTTTTCGGCGACTAGGTTTAACTTTTGCTGGTCGCTATTTTAACGATGGGATGTTGAATCTCTGGCCGCTTTACATCTTTATTTTATTGGGTACTAGTGCAAAAGTTGGTCTTTTGTACAGTTTTTCTTTGCTAATGGCGATGGGTATTAGTTATTTTGTTGGGGCAATAATAGATAAGCGTCAGAGTCGTAAACCTTTTATGATGTCGGCTAGTATTCTATCCTTTTTTTGGATAATAAGATCTTTTGTGGTAGGTTTTTGGTCAATTGTGGTTGTTAATACCTTAGATCGTGTGGCATCCAGCTTTCACTGGTTATTTTTTGACCGAGTGTGGATGGTGAGAGGCAAGGGTCGGGAAGGTCTTTCTTATTTTACTTATCGGCAAATGATTAGTAGTGTGGCAGCGATTGTCTTTTGGTCTTTAGTTTTTTTCTTATTTTATTTCTTTGGTAATGCCTGGACCAGTCTGTTTGTGACAGCTGCAGTTGGTGTTTTATTAACTTTATTGGTTAAAGAACATCAGGGTCCTAAATTTTAACTCGATGTTTAATTAGTTGTGGCGACAGCAGGCAAAATTTAAAATTTGTAAGAGTAATTCTTGCATTTTTTTATTTTTCAGCTCATTAATCATAATTTGTGTTTCTTGATTTAATTTGTTTAAGAACTGATTGACTTGTTTTAGGCTATGATTTTTAAATAACTTTTGAATAGCTAAAGATTGACTTTGTTTAATGTTTTTTTTGGCAAAGCAGGTATTTAATAAGTGCTTTTCTTGATCAGTGAGGGCTTTATTTTGAACTAAATAATAATAAAAAATAGTTTTTTTACCTTCTTTTATATCAGATAATATTGGTTTACCAGTTTTTTCACTGTCGCCAAAAATACCTAAATAATCATCTCTGATCTGAAAAATAAGTCCAATCTTTTCACCAATTTCCCTAAGTTGATTGGTGTCTTCAGACCTATTAGTTAGTTTTCCAGCGAGCATTAGTGGTAGAGAAAAACTATAGCGAGCAGTTTTATAAATGTTCATTTCTAAAATTTTCTCTAGTGAGGGCAATGTTTTTTGCATGGCTAGTTGGCTATCAAGCATTTCAGCTAAAATTACTTGGCTAATTTCTCGATTAATGAGTTGCTGGACTTGTAATAGTTGTTTTTCATTTAATTGTGAACCCAGATTATTAACGGCTTCTAAAATTAGTTGATTGGCTAAGAAAAAACACAGATTACCTAAGCAAATTGCCTGATTTTTTCCATAATGTTGATCTGTGTTTTGACTTTGTTTTGAGTAATATTGCCAAATAGAGTCTTGCCCTCTTCGTTGTTGATCTTGATCGATAATATCATCATGAATTAATAAACCAGCCTGAATTAGTTCGAGAGCGCCTGCTAAAGGTAATAAAACTTTTTCAAAAATTTCTTTTTCTTTTTGTGGCTCAAGGATTTTATAAGTGAGAATAAACAAATTAGCTCTCGCCATTTTCCCTCGCACCACAAAGTTTTTTAAAGTTTTAAAGACGTTGTCGTCCAGACTTATCTCCTTCAGTTCTTTTTTTTCTTGATTTAAGAAGTTTTTTAGATATTCACTAATATTTGTTCTATATTTGCTTAAAATGGACATCGATTTAGTCATGTTAAGTATCATACTATGAAATTACTAATTAAGCAGTTTTGCGTGATTTTCTTAAAAAATCCGACTAATAAACTGTTATGGAGGTTCCAAGACATTGGCGTTTGCAAAAAATTCGTTATGGCAATGGAGAAGGAGAGCTAAAATTAGCCGTCTGTCCAGTGTGTGGTGAAAAAATATTTCCAGCAAATCGGCCAGTTTGTACCCATTGTAGTTCTTTAATGACGGAAAATATTGCTTTTCGATCAGATGCTGTGGGAGTGGGGGCTTTAACTTTTGTAGCTACAGAAAATGGTTTAAAACTTTTATTTTTTGACGACGTTGAAAGTAACCACTCAGACGATGAAAGCAGAAAAAAAGAAAGAGTTATTTATCCTGAGAATAAGACTGAAATTAACCAGGGTCTTCCTAGTAAACCATTGCTTAATAGACAAGATGTTTTCACTAGACCAACTGGTATTAATACTGTAACTGGTAAGGTGGAGAATGATCAGTCTCAAGCATTATTAGATTTTTTGGATAATAAGGAAGAACTTGAGTCTTTGAGTCTTAAGGAGTTGCCCCCAGCTTTTGTTAATGCTTTGTTTTTTAGTATGTTACGCGAAATTGAAGAAGAAGTACCGGGTTTATCAGCGACTGATTTAAAAGATAAAATACATTTTTTCTCAAAATCTTCTTTTAGAATTGAACAAATTAGACCAGTTGATGATTCTAATCAAGAGTTAGCACTTTATAACTTTGTTGTTTTTGTTTTAGCAATTTTAATTAATGAACAAGAGCTAGCAAAAATTGAAAGAGAGGGTTGGCAACTTTATTCTGCACAAGAGTTATCTAATGTTGACCAAAAAAAATTTCGTAAAGCGACTTTAGCAGCTTTAGATTTTTTGCCAGCGGCTTTATTGTTTTTAGCAGAAGAAGGGAAGATACCTCAAGAAGAATTAGCTAGTTTGTTACCCAAACACATAGAAATTAATTAGAAAATAAAAAATGAAAAAAAATCTTACTTTGATTAAATTAGGTGGTTCAATTATTACTGATAAAGAAATTCCCATGTCTTTGAGAGGAGCAATTTTAAAGCGTTTAGTTGGTGAAATTGCTAGCGCTAAACAAGAAAAACCAGATCAATTATTAATTGTCGGTCATGGTCAGGGTAGTTTTGCCCATGTTCCGGCCAGTCAATATCAAACCATGGCTGGTTTTATCAATGAGGAAAGTGTTTTAGGCATGGCTATTGTTCAAGACAGTGCCGCTGCACTTAATCGCTTAGTTGTACATGAATTTCTAAAACACGAATTACCGGCGGTTTCTTTTTATGCTAGTAATACGATTATTACTAAAAAAAGAAAACTATTGAATTTTTGTGCAGATGCTATCGATCAATATCTGCAAAAGGGCTTATTGCCGGTTACTTGTGGAGATGTTTTAGTTGACAGTGATCAGGGTTGCACCATTTGGTCAACAGAGAAAATTTTGGCCTTTTTAGCTGACTATTTTTTGGAAAAAAAATTACAAGTCAATAAGATCATTCATGTAACAGAGGTAGCTGGTTTTTTGGACAAACAAGGTCGGGTTGTGCCAGAAATTACGGCTACTACTTGGCCTAAAATTAGCAGAGATTTGCGTCATACCAGAGGTTTCGATGTGACTGGTGGTATGGGTTTAAAAATTGAAGAATCACTGGCGTTGGCAAAAAAGGGTATTGAGTCAGTAATTATTTCTGGGATGATGAAAGATAATTTATTTTGGGCACTCAGTGGTCAAGATTGTGTTGGCACCACTATTCGTTAGTTTTTATTTCGTCTTGATCTAAACTATTTTCTTCACCATACAAATCATTGTTTTTAGTTCTTTGTTCCCAATCATCCACTACTGCTTTACAGTAAATGTACTGACCATATTCGAAAGCTTTTTCACCCAATTTTTTATCTTCAGATTCATCTGTTTGAACAGATTCTGACATAAACTCTTGAGCTACCTTGCCAGCTTCTAGCGCTTTTTCTGCAGTTACTTTAATTTGTTCGCCGGCGTCACTGCTTAATTCATTTAATTGTAAATTTACTTTTTCTTGATTCTGAAAAGAACTGAATAGTTCTTGCCCATTTTTAATTTTTCCCGATTGGAATTTTTCAATCTGAGTGTTGAGAGGGTGTGCCTTGAGCCAACCCTTTTGGTAAGCAAAAATACTTAAAGTTAATAAGATTAAGATGAAGATTACTAACTTTATTATCTTAAAAAAGAACTTTATCATATGGTGCGTGTGCTAGGACTTGAACCTAGAACCGCCAAGGTATAAGCTTGGAGCTCTAACCAATTGAGCTACACACGCGCTTGACATGCATTATAACAAAAAACTAGGGAAAACTAACTTTACAAAAGTAGTAATAGTAATGCGCCAAAACCTAGAATACCTAGTCCTGCTTTTAGATAATTAAACCAATCGGCAAAACCTGACTCAGTTGGTACAACAGCTGGTCGCTCAATCACATTGTTGCCATTGGGTAGACGACAATTAACATCGCTTGGATTAACGTCTAAGCGACACAATCCCTCATAGCAAATATGACTAACGTTACTACAGTCAGTATTTTCATTACAACTTTCATTACAGCCAACAGTAGTAATTACTTGGGTTAAAATAGGAGTTAATTCTTCAGTTGGAGAGGATTTGGGAGTTTCAGTTGGAGTGGGAGTTAATGTTGGCTCCGGTGTTTTGGTTGGCTCTGGAGTTTCAGTTGGATCAGGAGTTTCAGTGGGCTCAGTGGTCGGTGTTGGCTCTGGTGTGCCAGTTGGATCGGGAGTTGGCGTTGGGAATGGAGTGATAGTGGGTTCTTGACAGCAAGAATCATAATCACGATTATTGCGGCACTCATCACTAAGTGATGCCAAGCCACAAATTCCAACAGCAATAGCCACTCCTTCATCTGGTGCCCCTTGTATGCAAATGTAGCCCTCTTGACAATCATTATCATCAGCACAACCACTGTCTGAGCAAGCCAATAGACTTGTAGGAACACTAAAACTAGTGACACAGGACTCTTCATCAGGTATATATGCTTCTGGTTTAGATTGGGGGACATTGGGGGCTACTGGGCCTGGTTCCAACTCTTGTTTACGACTAATTAAGATAACGCTGGCTGATCCTGCAATAAAAAGCAATAAAGCAAAGAATAACAATAAGGTTTTTAGTGGTTTTTTATTATTTTTGTTTTGCAAATCACTAACACTTGGTGCTTTTGCATATTTAACTGGTTGATAATTATTATTTTTACCCATTTTTTATTTAATTTTTTCTATTTTTTATTTCAAACTGGCTTCTTTAATTATTGGATTAGTCCATTCTTGACAAGCATCTAAACCCGTACACAGACGACATTCAGCAACAAAATCTCCACTTTCTTTAATTAAATAATCTGCAGAAGTATTAGCAATGCTAAGTCTTTCTTCAAGAAAGACTACTTCTCCACTTGGCTCTAAGACAGCAAAGTCAAAGCGCTCAATCAAGTTGTCTAGGTTTGCACCAGATTCAAGTTTACCAGAACATCTAAACCTAACAATGCTAACCTCAGGAACGAGTTCTTGATCTGCATCGCCTGTTAAAACTTGATTATTTTGATCTAGGATTTCAATATTTCGACACATTGGTATTGGAGTTGGGGTAGGACCTGTAGTTGGGGTTGGGCCAGTTGTTGG
>CAYXJQ010000002.1:0-26308 GCA_964464985.1 uncultured Pseudomonadales bacterium
ATTAATGACTTGTTTTTGTACGAAGCTAACTCCTATGATCATTTTGATTTTAAGAAAGAAGGAGAGTTGTCATTTGATAATTTGTTAAATTGGTCAGAAATATATATTTTATTAAAAAATCTTGAGAGAAAACAAGTTGCTGATAGAATGAATTTGAGTAGCACGACAGTAATTGATTTTAATTCAATTGTTGTTAAGGAAAGTGGTGAGGAACCACTTGATTTTGTAAACCTGAAAAAAGGAGACAATATTGACAATCATGATTTTCTCAAAGAAGAACAAAGAATAAGAAAAGAAAAATATTTGCAAGATTTTCAATTTCGAATAGAAGAAATTATCAGAACTGCCAGAAAGCACAAAATTGAACCGATTTTAATTACTCAGCCAGTAGTTTATGGATATGGAATTGACGTTACTACGGGAATAGATTTAAGTAAAATATTTGTTGGCTTAGGTTACGAGGATTTTTTTTCTGATGATCAAAAATCTCAACTAACTGGAGAAAAACAATGGCAATTTTTGGAAGAATACAATGATATTACTCGAAAGGTTGCGGCAGACAACTCTATACTTTTAATTGACTTAGCTAAAAAAATGGAAAAAAATACCAAATATTATTATGACTATATACATTTCTCCAAAGAAGGTTCTTTAAGAG
This sequence comes from uncultured Pseudomonadales bacterium, assembly GCA_964464985.1. Lineage (GTDB taxonomy): Bacteria > Patescibacteriota > Microgenomatia > UBA1400 > PJMF01 > JAAZKO01. The sequence continues at coordinate 659 of CAYXJQ010000002.1, forward strand.
TTGCTGAAATTATTTACGAACAATTATGCCCATATCTATGGGAAAGAGAAAGCAGTTTATTTCTCAAACAGAGTTGTAACTAGCAATTATTCGACAATAGCTTTAATAGCATCCACTTTCCACTCAGCACCTTCTTCAATCAAGGTGATGGCTCTTAGTGCACGACCTCCAGAGTAATTAAGTCCAACAGTGAGAATAGCGCTACCATCTTCTTCCATAAGCAAGTTTTCTATGCTCACTCCTTGATCTGGCATATCCTGTACACCAACAAACATGGCTAAATCACGGGACAAAGTTTCTTGATCGATACTTGCTTGAGCTGTACTAGATAGGGCTTGATAAGCGCGATTGGCTGCTGCTTCATCCATGCTTGGGGGGCCAACTTCAATAAAATCCAAGACAAATTGAAAACCAGCTTTTTCAGCTTCTTCAGCTTTTTGACTCAATTCATCATCTATTACTATTTCATCATTGATATCTGTTGACTCTTCCTCAGGAACAGGCAAAGATTCTTCTTCAAGCACATCAGCGACTTTTGGACTCATAAAACCAGAGCCTAAATTAAACCAAGCTAGGGCAACAACTATGGCGACAATAGTCAAAATTATTAAGATAATAAGGCCTGTATTTTGTTTTTTCATAATAAATACAATATATCAAAGAAAGTTTTTTAAGAAAAGCAGCTTTGTATTAAAATCAAAGCAAGAGCTAAATTAACCAATTAATTAAAAGATTAATAATTGGCCCCAGTAATTGCACCACTGCTGACTGACCATTAAAAATTGGCAAAATCATAAACAATAGAATAAATTGACCGTAACGTTCCATGACAGCTTCGTATTCATAGCTAGTTTCTTTGGGTAAAATAGCTCTCATAATTTTACCCCCATCAAGAGGATAGACGGGTAACAGATTAAATAGGGCTAAAGCCAGATTAATATAAATTAAAAATTCAGCAAAAACTGCAATTAGACTACCGCCAAAAAAACGAGTTAAAAGTGCTAACAAAAGGGCAATAATAATATTGGTTAAAGGTCCGGCAGCAGCAATAATAGCTGTATCTCGAACTGGTGATTTTAGATTATAAGGATCGTAAGGAGCAGCTTTGCCCCAGCCAAAACCAGTTAATATGATCAATAAAGTCCCCAAAGGATCTAAATGCGCTCGTGGATCAAGAGTTAGGCGACCTTTTATTCGTGGAGTAGGATCTCCCAATTTATCGGTGACATAACAATGAGCTGCTTCATGAAAACTAATTGATAATAATAAACCAATTAAAATTAAGAAAAAAGCAATTGGATTGGCAAATAATAAACTAATTAGCATGTGTTCCATTCTACTACATATAGCAAATGATAAAAGTTTTATTTTAATCAGGCGATAATTGCAGAAAAGCCTTGCGCGTGTTAGAATTCCTTCTTATGAAAAGAGTAAAAGTTAGTGAGTTAATTAAAAAACTACCACGAGCGTCTCATACTGGTAACAAAGTTTCTCACGCTAAAAACCGTACTAAGCGCAAGTTTAAATATAACTTACATTCAGTAACTGTGATTTTGGATGGAGTAAAGAAAAAGATTAAGGTTCCAACAAGTCAACTTAGACAACTCAAGAAAGCTGGTTTAACTACTCATTATAAAAAACCCAGCGAATAAATTTTTTACTTTTATTTAAAGTCGATCAGATTTTTGATTTCGCTAAATAAGCAAGGATTTTTGCCGGCGAATTGGACTTTTTTCAAGACTAAGCGTTTGTCAGACTTTTTTTCTTCAATTTTACAAGACAAAATTTTTAATCGTTGTTCACCTTTGTGAGTAGGGACAATCGTCCATAATCCAGGCCAAGGCTGAAAAGCTGAACAAGCGTTTTTGATAAATTGCATTTGTTCAAGTTTTGTTAAGGGATAATTGCCCAAAACTCCTTGTCCAGCCAATAATTGGCTAAGTAAGGTGTCTTTTTTAATGTTTAAGGAAGAGTTATTTTTTTGTAATTCTTTCAATTTTTCGTCTGAACTAAATTCCAATAAGTCTTTTAACTGTGACCAAGCCACAAAAGCGTCTGTCTTATCTAGGCGTTGAGCAAATGGGGTGGGGGCTTGTTTGGGTTGAGCTATTGGTTTTAATTGGCCTTTAACAAATTTTAAGATATTTTTTGCTAGAGATTGATTGATTAGAGCAAAAGCTTTTTTATAATAGTCTACCAATGTCCAGTTTTCAGTGATGTTAAATGTTTTTTGCAAGATGATGTCGCCACTATCAAGTTCTTTTTTGACAGTCATCAAAGTAACGCCAGTTTTTTTGCCTCCAATGAGTTCACCCTGCCAAGGACGTTTAAAATCCTGAAAAAGCATGGCAAATTGACCAGGAGAACTACCTCGCCAACGAGGTAAAAGAGAGGGATGTATATTGAGCGCATCCATTTTGGGGAAATCCAAGAGCCAATCTGGAATAAAATAACCGAAATCAACTACAAGCAAGATGTCGACCTCGTGGGCACGAATTTGTTTTTTTAACTGTAAATTTTTTAAATTATCGGGAACTAAGAAAGTGTTAACCTTTTTTTCTTTAGCCCAAAGAGCTAGGGGGTTAATAGTTAATAGTTGTTTACGACCTACTTTCTTTGGTGGTGGAGTGAGTACCCAGACCAATTCAAAAGCTTTATTACTGGCTAGTTTTTCAGCAATTTCTTGACTGTGTTGAGTTGAACCTGCAATTGCCAAGCGCAGTGGAGGAGAGGGATTCAATTTCATTTGTATCTTTAAAAACTTTCCAAAATTTGTCGGTTTTCAATCTCCACCCATTTGCCATCTTCAGTCGTGTAGGCTGGCAAATCATTGTCCAAGAGATAATCGGTAAATAAAACACCTTGCAAATGATCATATTCATGCTGAATGACTCTAGCCAGAAAACCCGAGTATTTTTCCTTTTTAACTTCGACTTGACCCTGATCATTGACGGTTTGGTACTGGATTTTTAACCATTCCCATCTAGGTACAGGACCATAGATTTTTGGAACCGAAAGACAGCCTTCAAAATGTTCATTTTCTTCGAGTAAAGTTTTTTTTGGACTGTGATCTACAATCTGAGGATTGATAAAAGCCTTAATGATTGCTTTTTCTTCTTTTTGCTTAGATCTGCCAAATTTTTTCATAACAAAAATTTGCCAAGATTTATTAACTTGAGGAGCAGCCAAACCGACTCCTTCAGGATCTTTTTCAAGTAAGAGTTGTTTTTTTAGTCGCTCTAGTAATTTAAGCAATCTTTTGTCAAATTTTTCAACTGGACTAGCTACTTTGCGCAAAGTTGGATGAGGCGCCGAAATAATTTTCATGGGAGGTATTATAACCTAAATTGCTTGGTTTATAAATCTTTATTCTCTAATGCTTCTAGTGCTTCTTGAGCCGAATCATTGTTAGGATCAATTTTCTCTAGTATGAGCTGATAATAGTTGGCTGCCTCTTGAGTTTTACCTTGTAGCTCTAAAATTCTGCCAAGCGCGTAATAGGCTTGCCAGTAATTGGCTTTTAATTCAATGGCTTCATTTAGTAATTCGATAGCTCTTTCTTGTTCGCCCATTTCTTTTTCTACTAAAGCTAAGTTGTAGTAAAGTTTAGCTTCAGTGGGTGAAAGTTCAATCGCTGCTAACAGACTATCTTTGGCAGGCGTATAAAACCCATCACTAAGCTGAGCTAATCTGATAAAAATTCTTGATCTACTTTTATAAAAATTAAGATGTACCGGATTAATTTTTTGTACAAAATTACTGGTTTGAATGGCTGCTTCTGCAAACTCAGCACTATTTGTAGCCTGATTGTCTTTAGCAAAATTAATTGCCAATATGCTATATTGACTAGCTAATTCGTCATAAAATAAAGCCTCCCTTGGTGATTTTTCAATGGCATCTTGTATTAGTTGTAGTCCAGTTCGCCAATTTCCTTGTTGAACATGAGTTTTACCATTACTGAACAAGTAGTCTGCGTACCAAATTTTCCAAACGTCTCTATTAAGTGTAAGCACTGCTAAAAGCAGAAAAACTATTGCCAAATATTCTAAAAAATTAAACTTTTTGTTTTTGATTTTTGGCCAAACTTGATCTTTTTTAAGTAAGACGCCGGCAAAAACTGCAAACAACAAATTGCTAGTAACGGTTGAGAAGCCAAAGAAGTTGCTAATAAACATTGCTAACAAAGAACTGGCTAAAGCAATTTTTTGGCCAGTCAATTGTTTGAGTCGCCATTGCTTAACAAGATAAATAAGCAAAGCGATAAACAAGCTTAAATAACTAAGCAGGCCAACTATACCAGTAGTAGCCAAGAAGTTTAGTAATTCATTATGTGCCTTGTTATATAAAAAATCCCATTCTGAAAGCAGGTTGTGTTCAGCTGGTCGATCTTGGTAATAACTGTAAGCAAAAGTTTCTACTCCAGAACCAAAAACAGGATAGCGTTGCCAAACCTTCCAGGCTCCTTCCCAAACTACTCTTCTAATGTCGCTAGATTTAGAGCCGCCGGCTTGGGGAAGGTCAATAATCTCTGTCTCTTCACTGAGTGAATTTTCCGTATTTAGACCATCGGTTAAAGAGCTTATTATTGATTGATTAGGAGAACTTAAACTTAAACTGGGACTAAAAATTGTGCTCACCAAGAGAATTAGAACGAAGGGTAGTAATAACAAGGTATTTCTGATTTTCTTTTTGATGACCAGTTTTTGAGCAGCTAGTTGGAAAATGAGAGCGATACCGAGGGCTAGTAAGCCAGATCGTGATTTAGTAAATAATAAAGCCATTGATAGTAAAACAATTAACAGGCCATAGTAGATAGTTTTGAGTGATAGTTTTAACTTATTAGATTTTTCTAAAGATTGCCAAAATTGCCAGACAGCCAATGGAATAAGCATTATCAGAAAGGTAGCCAACCAGTTAGGCTGACCAAAAGTAGCAAAAACCCGATTTTGCACATCTTGTACCCAGCAGGTAACATCGTAATGTCCAGTAACAATTAGACAGCTCAAAGAATGACCAAAACGCTCAGGGATGGCGTATAAGCTGATCAATAAGCCAGCGAAGAGTAAGTTTTTTAAGAGCAGTGTTAACTGTTCTTTTTTTAGATTATATTGAGTGCTATAAAATAGGGCGGTATAGGCAAAGATAGACAGTAAGCCACCATTGAAGCGAGTGTAGTAACCAAAAATTGAAGTACGTGGATGTATAGAGAATAAGGTTGAGGCTAACTGAGAGAGTAAAAAAATCATAATTAGATAATTATGAGTTCTGTGTTGCCACAGCCATTGATTTCTTACTAATGAGCGCAAACACCACAAGCCAGTAATCAGGCTGGTGAAGATATAGACAAAAATCATTTTGTTGAACTCAAAGAGTTCTTGATTAAACCAGGTAAAAACAAAAGGAGTGCTGAAGACTAATATATTAAGTAGTACAAATATTATTTTTTGCAAAAGTTTATCAATTTTTTGCCGATTAATATTCATAATGGGCATAGTATAGCCGATTTTCTTCTTCTTTTTGTTTTTAATTTATGTTAAATTAAGAATAGTTAAGAAAGCCTGCCTATGACTAATATTCAAGATGATCAATTAAATGTAAATAACAATTCCAATGTTACTGTTGATAATAACAATCAACAAACAGAACAAGTTGCTTCTTCTTCAGATCAAGCTAGCAAAGCAGCTCCAGTTAAGGCTGATGTTGAGGGATTACTAAGTCAACTAGAAGCTTTAAATAAAGAAATAACTGCCAAAACAGTTGTCGATCAAACTCAGTTGGAAGATAAGAAAGAAGAAACAGAAAAGCTAGAAGCTCCTGCAACTCAGCCTGCTCTAGAGAGTAGTGATGAAGCTCAGTTGCCAGCTAGCACCGAAGAACCCAGCCAAGTTCAGGAAACAAGTCAAGCTCAAAAAACGACTGAAGAAAATAATAAAAGTCGAACTGACCTTGATCTAGATAAATTTATTAACGAACTTGAGACAAAAATTGCTCAGAAAAATGATGAGCCAGATCAAGATCCCATGGTTAAGCCCGTCCCTATGCCCACTATTACTCCAGATCCAAATTTAACCAGCACAAATGAAGTAAAGGACTCTGTAGTAGAAAAAGAAAATACTGGTTCTGTTGAAGAAAAATTCAGTCAAACTCGAGCCTCCTTAGATCTATCAGGTGTTAGTGAGCAAACAGCCCCTCCGCTAACCCTAAATAATGGCCAACTAGAGGAAGAAACTAAAGTTGATGATGAAAGTTTGGAGGGTCAAAATCTCTTTACTATGTTAGCTTTGGAAAACCTCAGTGAAGAAGAAAAACAAGGATTTCTTAAAGATTTAGAGCAGTTAATTTGGGATAATTTTGTTGAAGTAGAGTTGCCTCTTTTATTAAACAATGAAGAAAAAAGTCAGGCAGATCAGATTTTAGCTGACAATAGCAAGACAGAGGATGAGCGTAAAGAGGCCCTCTTGGTTTATTTAGACAAATTCGTGCCAAATCTCGAAGACATCATGTATAAGAAAGCTCTTACTCTTAAAAAAGAAATGTTTGAAGAGAGACTGAAAAAACTCAGAGAAAAAGCTACTGAAGAAAATAACTTGAGTCTAATTGCGGACTTAGACCAGATTCAAGAATTAGTCCAAGCTGGTCGATATAAAACTGCCGTAAATCTTTTGAATAAAGCCTAACTTTCTGCTAAGCTTTGATATATGGAGAAAGGGATTGAGCTAATTGATCTCAGCTACCACTCTTGGGTTTTTTTATGGGATTCTAATGAAGAACGGGCCATTAACTTTGGCCAGGAAGCGCTGGATTGGTGGCAGTGGTACAGACAAGATCAGGGCAATGAACACTGGCAACTAATTTTTCCCCTGAAGGCTGGTATTTTGCAGTCAAAGTGGGCTTTGGAGCAGGTTTTGAGGCAAGAGCTTGCTTCAGATCAAACTAAATTTAAAGAGGCCAAACGCCTTCAAGTCTTAGTAGCTAGTGCCAATAGTGATTTAGAGAAAGAACTGATTAAGCGACTATTTACCCAAGTCTTCTTAAAGCCGACTACGATAATTAATAGAGCAGAAATTTTAAATAATTATCTAAAACAAAAACAAGATTTTTCTAAATTAAAATTAATTATAGATATAAATTTGGATTTCGCTGAATTATCTCTATTTTTGGATGATAAAAAATTGAAAAGCAAACATTTAGCTTTTAGCGAAAATCTAGACGAAGCAGTTTTGATCAAACGCCTTAAGGCTGTTTTAGACATGTTTGTTTTAAATGTACCGATTAACTTATTTCAAGAAAAATGGCAATATTTTTACCTTTTCCTTCATCAAGATATGGAAAAATCTTTAATTCTAGAAGCTCTTAGTCGACACTTAAAAATGGAGGGTATTCTCAATCAAGAAGCACCCAACACCTATGTTTAATTATCAAAAAGTGACCCGTTATCTTGTTTTAAGTGGCCTAATTGTTTTTATTTTGTTGTTAGATTTTTTAGGTTTTTTAAGTTTGACTAGATTGCGTAACGTCATAGTTAATTGGCAAGCACGTAATTATCAAGTTGTACTTAAATTAACTCAGCCAGTTAATAAATTACGTCAATTTTGGAAATTGCGGCAAAAATTGGAAGATTTAGAATATCGTTATCGAGAAAGTTCGGTGCAACTTACTGAGCTAGAAGCTTTGCGTGAAGAAAATCAAGCTTTAAAAAAACTAATAGAGAACACTGATCGTGGATTAGAAAAAAATTTAATTGCTCGGCCCATTAGCTCTTTTGCTAAACCAGTATTGGCAATTAGCAGTGATAGTGGTGTGCAAATTGGCTCAGTGGTTTTGGGTGAAGGGAGTTTATTAGGTTTGATTGAAGACTTCAGTCATCAACAGGCACGAGTTTTGTTGCTTAAAGACATGTTAAACCAGGGTATAGTGGCTAAAACAGAGTCAGGTGCAAGAGGTATTGTAAAAGGTGATGGTAAAAATATTTTATTGATTGAAGTTGCTAGTGAGGTAGAACTTAATCTACGAGACAGAGTGTTAACGCTTGGTCAAGAGGGGATAGCAGCTGACATTTTTATTGGTAGGATCGCTAGTTTGAAAAATGTTGATTCAGCAAAAGCTACTCAAGAGGCAATTTTACAACAGGATGTTAGTTTTCATGAATTGAGCTTAGTGGAGGTTCAGCCATGATTTATCTCAATCGATTATTACAAGTTCTTCTCTTAGTTTTTTTATTGAGTATTGAATCAACACTATCTTTACCCATTTTTTCTCTCTTTTTAGCTTTTAGATTAATAGATAAATTTAATTATAGAGATGAGGAAAGTTTTTATTTAATTATTTTTTCTATTTTATTGCTTGTTTTAGCTATAGCCTTGTTTTATCAATTAAGTATGAGTAGTAGTTTACTTATTATTGCTATCTATTATTTCTTACGAAGCTTAATTGGCAATAAAGTTTTTGCTAAAAATTTTCAACAATGGCAATTATTACAATTATTGCTGTTTGCCATTTTACAACTTACGATTTTTTTCTTATCTAATTTAAGCTTTAACATATTTATGTTTTTACAGGGTTTAATTATCTTTGTTTTGCTTTTTTTTAAGATTAGCGCTGTAGGTAAATTATGAAAAAAAACAGATTTATCTATGGAGATCGCCAAAAGCTGTTTTTTTGTTGCACTCTTTTAGTGTCTATTTTTGTTTTACTTTTAGCTCGTTTAATTGATTTGCAATTGGTTCGGGGACAAGTATTAGCTGAATTAGCTAATCAGAACCGTTATTTTTCTAAGAATTATATGGTTGAGCGAGCTTTGATTTTTGATCGTTATCAACAACCCTTAGTTAAAAACCGTCCTAATTATTATTTGCTTTCAGACTCTCATCAACTCCATAGTCAACAAGAACTAATAGATCATGATCAGGCCTTATTTATAATGGCTACTGATAGCGCTTCACTTGAGCGAGATTTTTCTAGGATTTACACTTATCCTCAAACTTTTGCTCATGTTCTAGGTTACGTGACGGGGATTACGGCTGATGATTTAGTCGAAAATAAACAATTAAATTTTGCTGAACAATTTGGTCGCACAGGTTTGGAAAGATTTTTTGATAATTTACTACGAGCTACTCTAGGAACCGAAGTTTTTGAGATAGATGCGCTGGGATACAAACAACAACTAGTTAGCAAAACAGAGGCTTTTTCTGGCACCAATCTTTTTAGTAGTCTTGATCCTTTTTTATCAGAAGTGGCTTATCAAGCTTTGGCAGACAGAAAAGGTGCAGTGGTGATAATGGATGCGCAGACTGGCCAAATCTTAACTTTAATCAGTAGTCCTAGTTTTGATCCTAATTTGTTTGAAAGAGTTCGTTTAGCACGTTTAGCAGACCAGCCAAATTCTGAGGAGCAAAAAGAATTGCTTGCTCAAATACAAGATGACAGACAATTATTTTTTAATCGGGCTGTCAGTGGTAACTATCCTCCTGGTTCAGTTTTTAAACTAATAACTGCTTTAGCAGCTTTGGAAGAGGGAGTTCTTGACCAATCAACTACCGTTTTAGATGAAGGGGTGTTGGAGGTGGGCGAATATCAATATGCAAACTGGTATTACACTCAATATGGTCGAGCTGAAGGTGAAATCAATTTACTAAGAGCTATTATTCGCAGTAATGACATTTTCTTTTATAAAGCAGCAGAATGGCTTGGTCCTCAAAAATTAGCAGATTATTCTAGGCTTTTTGGCTTGGGTAAGGCAACAGGTATCGAGCTACATGGAGAAGCACTAGGTTTGGTACCTGATCCTAGTTGGAAGGAAGAGTATTCTGGAGAAAAGTGGTTTTTAGGCAACACTTATCATTTTGGCATTGGTCAAGGAGATGTATTAGTTAGCCCTTTACAATTAACTCAAGTTTTTCAAGCTTTGAGTAATGGTGGAGTGATGTGTCGACCGACTTTACTAATGAGTGTTAAAGAGTGTCAAGACCTATCTTTTAAAGAAGAAAATTTAGATTTAATTAGTCAAGCTTTATTAGGTGTAGCTCAAGAAGGAGGGACGGCTTTTCCTCTATTTGATTATAATCAGATTTTGTCCTCAACATTGAGGAGTAGATTGGGCGAACAAGTTTTTGAAAATTTGAGCGCTAAAGAAAAAATCAAAGCTGGAATGGTAGCGGGTAAAACTGGAACTTCGGAGTTTGGTGGTGTTGATCAACGTGGATATCGTGCCACCCACGCTTGGTTCTCTAGCGTAGTAGGCTTAAATAAACAATTAATTTTAGATCATTGGCAAGAATTAGGTTTAGAGAATGCTAGCCCAGAGCAAAAGCTTTGGTTGGAGGCTCTGGCTGATAATCAGCTGCCTAAGGAGATAGTTATCACTGTCTTGGTTGAAAGTGATGAAGATGTCAAATATCGAGAAGGTTCGGCTGATGCAGCACCAGTTGTTAGAGAAATTTTAGAGTGGATGACTGGTTTCTGAGTTTTAAGTTTACGATGTGAACTTAATTGTCATTTCTATTTTCTATTATTCTTTGATGTCTCAATTTAGTAAAAGCCATTTAACTGCTCTGTGGTCGGTAAAGGGCATAGGTTTTATGAGTTTTAAACGCTGTTTGTTTGAGCAGAAGAAAAACCGAATTAGTGATGAAGATTTTTGGGTGAACAGAGAGGGGGTATGGCAAAAATCATCGCTGTCTAAAAGACAGGTAGAATCAATTAAAAAATTCAAAAAAGAACATAATTTTACTAATTATTATCATGCACTAAAAACTAAAAAAGTTCGGGTGCTTTTAGATAGGGATAGAGATTATCCGCCCTTGCTTAAAATGATTGCTCAGGCACCCCCAGTTTTATTTGTAAAATCTAATCAAAAGTTGAGTGCAAATTTTTGGCAGAAGCTATTTTTGTCGGTGGTTGGCACGAGGCGAATTACTAGTTATGGACGTTTAGCAAGTAAAACATTACTGCGAGATATTATTAGATCTAGTCAGGCTAAATTAGTCTCTGGTTTTATGTATGGAGTTGATGTGGAAGCTATGAAAATAGCTCATCAATTAACTCAAGCAATAGGTATTTTAGGTTATGGATTTGATTATTGTTACCCGAGACACCAGCAATCGCTAATGGAGAAAATGCTTGAGGAGGGAGCTGTTTTCCTCAGCGAATATCCTCCAACTACTCAGCCGAGTGCGGGCAGTTTTGTTCAGAGAAACAGGATTATTGCTGGTTTAGCGCAAGCAGTGATGATTATTGAAGCAGCCGAGAACAGTGGCAGCCTAATTACTGCTCAAAATGCCTTAGATGAAGGACGAACAATTTTAGCGGTGCCTGGTCCAATTAGTAATCCCTATTCTCGAGCTTGTCACAAGTTGATTCAAAAAGGAGCTCATTTAGTTGCCAGTGTTGAAGATTTCTATTCAGCTCTTCATTTAGTTAAGGATAAGGCTTGTTTGTCAACAAATAATCAGGAGCAAGATCAAACACGAAATGAGTTTAAAACTCATTTTGTAAAAGCTTTGTCAGTTCAAGAAGAAAAAATAATAAAAGCTTTACGTAATCAGGGAACAGCTCTCTCTTTTGATCAATTAGCTCAATCAAATTCTTATAAACACGGAGAGTTAGCAGAATGGCTTTTACAGTTACAAATAAAAAAAATTATTAAACAAGAGGGGCAAAATTATATCTTAAAAAGCTAAGCTACAGTTGCTTTTTTTTCCTTAATCCTTTTAAAATGAGGGCTTAGCGCTTGCATTGATCACTATAATAGACAAGCAGTAAAAGAAAATTATTATGGATTTAGTTATTGTTGAATCACCCACCAAGGCAAGAAAGCTCAAGTCATATTTGGGCAAGGACTTTGTGATAGAGGCATCTGTTGGTCATGTTAGAGATTTACCTAAGAAAAATTTGGGAATCGATTTGGAAAACAATTATCAGCCGGTTTATGAGGTAAGTGATGATAAAAAAAAGGTAGTGAGTAAGCTTCGTGGCTTGGCTAGAGAAGCCAAAAATGTTTATTTAGCGATGGATCCAGATCGTGAAGGAGAGGCGATTGCTTGGCACATTCAATATTTATTGGAAAATGATCGGGCAATGAAGAAAAAGGATAAAGCAGATCGTAGTTTTTTACGTTCTACCTTTCATGAGATTACTAAGCCAGCAGTTATTAAAGCGATTAATAAGCCAGGAGCTATTAATATAGATCTAGTCGATGCTCAACAAGCAAGAAGAATTTTGGATCGCCTAGTTGGCTACAAAGTGTCGCCAGTTTTATGGAAAAAGGTTAGGCGAGGTTTGTCTGCTGGACGAGTCCAGTCGGTAGCACTGCGACTTATTGTAGAGAGGGAAAGAGAAATTGAAGCTTTTAAAAGTGAAGAATATTGGGAATTCGCCGTCGCACTAGCGATTCCAGATTATTTTAAGCAAGAAGAGCTGGATAAATTACGTCAAAAAGAAGCTATTTTTGTTGAGAATAGACCAAAAGATGATTTAGTTAAAGAAATTTTATTATTATCAGTAGAAAAATTAGAAGATAAAAAATTAAAAATTGATAATGAAGTTCAGGCCAAAGAAGTTATTAAAGACTTAGATGAGGCAAGCTATAAAGTTAAAGATTTAAATCAGATTGAAAGACGTCGTCAAAGTTTACCTCCATTCACTACTTCACTGCTACAACAAACTGCAGCCAACCGTTTTGGTTTTAGTGCTAGTCAGACCATGAGTTTAGCCCAGCGTCTTTATGAAGAAGGTTTAATTACCTATCATCGTACTGATGCCTTTTATTTAGCTAAAAGTGCAGTGGAATCGGCACGTCAATATATTGCTCAAGAATTTGGTCAAGAATACTTGCCAAGTAAAGCACGCCACTTTAGTAAAAAAAGCAAGAACTCTCAAGAAGCTCATGAAGCAATTCGAGCCACTGATTTAACTATTACTAAAGACAATGTTGGTCAAAAAACTAGTAAATTAACTGCTAATCACATCAAGCTTTATGATTTAATTTGGCGAAGATTTTTAGCTTCACAAATGAGTGAAGCTGTTTATGATCAAACCACTATTTTGGTAAGTGCCACTCCCAAGAACAGTGACAAAGAATACGAACTAAAAGTTGTTGGTTCTGTTATGAAATTTCCTGGTTGGCGACGCTTGTTTAATCAAAAAAGTGATCTGTTGTTGCCAGAAGTTAAAGTTGATCAAAAATTACATTATCTAGCCCAATGTCCAATGCAAAAATTCACTCAACCGCCAGCTAGATACAACGACGCATCTTTGGTTAAAGAATTGGAAAAAAGAGGCATTGGTCGTCCTAGTACTTATGCCTCCATCATTTCAGTGATTAGACAAAGAGGCTATGTAGAAAGACAAAATCGTAGATTTTTTGCTACACCAATTGGGACAACGGTCAGTGATTTTTTACTAAAACACTTCACGGTATTGATGGACTATGATTTCACTGCCACGATAGAAGAAAGTTTAGACAAAATAGCTGAGGGCAAAAAAGTTTGGACGAAAGTGGTTGATCTTTTTTATCAACCCTTAGCTAAAAAAATTGAATCAGTGAGTAAAGAAGCAGATAGAGTAGCAGTGCCAGTTGAAAAAACCGGCGAAAGTTGTCCCGATTGTGCCAAATTAGTCAAAGCTGGTGAGCTAGAAGCTAAAGAAGCAGGTGAAATAGTCATTCGTTCTGGTCGTTTTGGCAAGTTTAAGAGTTGTAGTCGTTTTCCAGATTGTAAATATACTGAAAACTTGGTTGAAAAACTGGGTGATCAGCTTTGTCCTCTATGTGGGAAGGGTGACATTATCATTAAAAATACTCGTTGGGGCAAATCTTTTTATGGTTGCTCTGATTATCCAAAATGTAAATGGGCTTCTTGGAAAAAACCAGAGCCTGGATATAAGTTAAGTCAGGTTGAGTGGGAAGAAATTCAGGCTAAGCGGGCTGCTTGGAAAGCCAAACGAGCTAAAGGTAAAAGTAAAAAAACTACAACTAAGAAGGCTAGTAAAAAGAAAAAATCTTCATGAAAGTAATGCTTTTTGGTGGAAGTTTTAACCCTCCCCATCTTGGTCATCAACAAATGGTCAAATCAGTATTGGAAATGGGACTGGTTGATCAAATTTGGTATTTGCCAGTGGGTAAACACGATTTTGACAAAAATGTTGTTGCTGCTGACCGACGTTTAGAAATGCTTGAGCTAATTTTACCCAAAGCAGGGGAAGAGTTTTTTAATCAAATAAAAATTGAAGATTGCGAAATTCGTTATTTTCAAACTAGTTATACCGCGACCACCCTAGATTATTTAAGCGCTCGCTATCCACAACATCAATTTTCTTTTTTAATGGGCAGTGACAATTTGGCTAAATTTCATCTTTGGTATGACCAATTGGGTAGGGATTATCAATATCTGCTCGACAACTATCCAACTTATATTTATCCAAGAGTGGGTTTTCCTCTCGAGCCTTTATACAAAAACATGATTCCCTTATCTCAATTAGAAGCAGTTGCTGTCTCTTCTACTCAAGTGAGAGAGGCTTTGGCAAATGGTGGCAAAGAAGCAGATTTAGTAAAATTACTTGACCAAAAAATTATTAAGTATATTGTGAAACATAATCTATATGCCTCAAGCTAAATACCAAATTTATTACCAAAAAATGATTGATGACAATCGATCTGTGTTTGATCAATTTGCTAAAATTCATCAGCAATTTGAGCAAGATGAAGAAAAAAATGGAGAAGCTTTCCATCAGTTGGGTAAAGAAATTTTAGATATTATTCGTGATTATGATCGTCGACTATGTGCAGCTATGGGTCGAGGTATTTATAGTGTTTATTCCGATAAACTCTCTCAGAAGTTTTGGGATTTAGTTAGAGAAGATTTTCCCAAAATTGATATGGTGGGTGTAAAAATTAAAAAACCTGCTTGTTAGTTGTCTGATTTTTATCTGTTTTTGTTTCTTTAATTAAAATTATGTTATAGTTTCTCTATGAATAAAACAGTGCGTATTATATTTAATGCTGGCGAAATAAAAGAGATTGTCGACCAAGCTAGAAAAAAAGGTAAAAAAATTGTTTTAACTCAAGGTTCCTTTGATTTAGTGCACATTGGTCATGCTCGTTATTGTGAAAAAGCCAAATCATATGGAGACTTGTTGATTGTCGGAGTTGATAGTGATGAAAAGGTAAGAAAGCGCAAAGGTCAACATCGACCAATTGTTCCACAAAACGAAAGAATGGAGATGCTCACTCACTTGCGTAGTGTCGATTATGTGGTGCTGAAAGAACTCTGTGATGCAAAATTTAATCTAATTAAAACGATTAAGCCAGACGTTTTGGTAGCAACCAAAGAAACCTATGATGTAGAAACAATTCGCAAATTAGAAGAAATATGTGGGAAAATTGTGGTCTTGGAACCAATGGCAACCACCAGTACCACTGGTAAAATTCGTCTAATGCAGATGAATACTGCTAATAAAATTAAAGATAAAATGGCTAGCCAATTAATTAATACAATAGAAGACGTACTAGCAGAATTTAAAGAGGATTAAATGCAAAAAAGTTTAGCTTTGTATTTGCCCGTTATGCACGAAGGTTATCGCTTGTTTTTAGAAAAAAACAAAGACGCTAGTTTATTGTTTTTATTTGATCGGCAATTTTTGTCTCAGTGGCCAGCTTTTGAGTATGTAAAAAAAGACATTAGAGCTTTAAATAGCCAGCTAGTAAAGCAGATGTTGGAGAAAATTTACCCCAAGCTCAAAATCAAAGTGCTAAAAAATCAAGAAGATTGGCAAGCTTTTCTAGATGAAGTTAAAAGTGAAAAAAAAGAATGGGTACTGAGCAATGATGATTTGGGAAGATATTTAGCTGAAGAATTTTTAAAAGGGCAGAAGATTTCTTTTGATTCATTCTTTTTACGTTGGGATCGGCCAGCAGTTGAGCGGGCAATACAGTCTAAAACAACTTTAGAAAAAGACAATAAAGTTGCGCCTGACCAAGTGATTAGCGCTGATCAATTTGAAAAAGAAGTTATGAAAAAAGCTTTTGTGCAAGCTAATTATAGTAATGATTGGTGGAGACAAGTGGGAGTGGTTTTTCTTAAAGATGGTCAAGTATTGATGAGTGCATACAATCAGCATTTACCCAGCCAACAAGAACAATATTTTAGTGGTGATCCACGCACTTTGTTTTCCTCTGGAGAAGCCATTGAGCTAACAAGCTCTATTCATGCTGAGGCGCTCGCTATCGCTCGCGCTGCCAGCCAAGGCATTGCCTTAGCTGGAGCAGATTTATTTGTAACTACTTTTCCTTGCCCAATTTGTGCTAAACAAGTAGCTGCGGCTGGTATTAAGCGGCTTTATTATAGTCATGGTTACTCGCTTTTGGATGGCCAGCAGGTTTTGACTAGTGCCAGCATAGAAATTATTAAAGTAGAGTTTTCTAAAAAAGAAGAGCAAGAATTTGCAGATCAAAAAATTCAGTCTAGCAATTTGAAAAAGCGCTATTCTTGAAGCTATTGATCTAGTGTGATAGATTATACAATCTATGAGGTCCTTATCTGAAAAACTTTCATTGGCCAGTTTAGAGTTATTAACTCATCCGAAAAAAACGAACAGAGGGATAGAGGCTAGTCAGCAGCATTCGGATAAAGAAGAAGATGCTTGTGATTTGCTCTGGCCAAACATTAATTTAGATCGACAAGTTTTTAAGTCTGTAATGACTTTGTTAAGTATTGCCAATTGCTTTGAAGACGATAGATTTAAAAAAGATATTTTACCCACTATAAAGCATTTGTTAGACAACACTCAACTTTTTAGATTTCTAGCTGATCCAGAAATTATTTTGACCAAAGCTCATCAAAAAAATGGGCTCAATTCAGCTGAGCATATTTTTAAAGTTTTAGATGAACTACCGACAAAATATTTAGATGACAAACATAAACTGATATTAAGAGTTTTTGCTCTACACCATGATTTGGGTAAGGCTATTTCAGCTGGTTTAAATAGAGAAGAACTTGAGCAAGCCTTAGCTCATCAGGCCTACGAAGACACTAAGGATGAACAGGGAGTTTTAAAAAATTCTTTTCCTGATCACCAACTCACTTCCGCTTTACTTTTTTTAAGTCTTTATGAAGGGAGAGCTAATCAACTTAAAAGTGAACATTTGGGAGAGAAAGAAATAGAATTAATTACTTATTTAATAGCCAATCACCATATTTTTTATAATTTTACTCTTGATTCAGGTTGCGAACAGTTCAAAGATTGGCGAGAATTCTTACCAGGAAATAGGCAACAGCAAGAATTACTTTTAGCTTATTTGTTTATTTTCAATTATGCAGATACCAATGCGACTCCAGCTCACCACAAATGGTTAAAGCCCAATTTTATTTGGATGAAGAACATTTTAGCTGATCTAAAAACATTGTCACAAAACTTGCGTGTTCAAATTCAAGATATAATTTCGTTAGAAATAATAGATAATGAATGAGGTGTTAAAAATGAAAGAAATCCCAATTCCTCAAGCAGTTTTAACTGATATAGACCGTACTTTATTAAACGATAATCGCCAATTATCTTTAAAAAATACAGAAACTATCAAAAATTATCTAATTGAACGTCAGCAAAATCCCAATTTACCCAGATTAGGATTGTGCACCGCGCGTCATCCGGCCACCCTAATTAATACAGTTTTACCCATATTCGCTGAGCTTGCTCCAGAATCACTCCATGTGGTTTGTGATGGAGCGATGTTAATTAATTCAAAAGCAGAAGTATTGTGGCAAGAAGCGATTTCAGCTCCAATAGTAAAAAAAATCTGCACAGATATTGAATCTTTGGGCGCTAGTTTTGGTTTTGGTAGTGGCGATGCTTTTTATTGTGGTCGGCTTTTTTATGGAGAGCGCCAAGGTACAGAATTAATTAAATATTTACCAGCAGAACAAATTGAAGACGAAAACAAATGGTTAACCAGCTTGATTTGTCTCAATCATTTAAATCAAGCGGCAGAGATTTATGCTCAAGGACTGAGTAAAGAAGATTTTAATTTGAGCGAAAAAGTTTTAAGCACTTTTAATCATCAGCCTTATTACAATTTGAGTTTAGCCGGTATTTCAAAAGCTAAGGGTTTAAAAAAATGGGCTGATTACTATGGTTTACGAGCTGAAGACACCATGATGATTGGGGACGGTTCTAATGATGTGGAGGCAATGAAGGACACAATAGGGATAGCGGTGGCCAATGCTGAACCAGCGGTTAAGGAAGTGGCTAAAATAGTTTTAGATCGCTCAAATGATCAAGATGCGATAGCTTGGCTTTTGCAAGAAATACTTATGGGAAGTGTTGTTACTTAGTTTTACCTTTACCAATTTTGATTCTGACGGGAGCAAAATCAGGGTCTGTTAAGTCTGGTTCTATGAGCTGAACATGCAGGTGATTGACAGTGCCGGCACTATAATCGGTATCACCAAAGCGCATAGCAAATCCACCACCCTGCAATTTATACGATTCTTCAATTTCTGCCAACAACTCAAACAATTCTTGACCAGCGGCTGGTGAGAGATCGCTGAGGTTGACGGCATGAACTTTATAGATTAATAAAAAATGATGCTTGGTGTGTGCATAGGGCCATTGATTTGTAGTCACTATCCAAAATTTGCCCTCTTTGAGAATTGGTTCTTGGTGATATTTACAGAGATTTTCTCGACAAAAAGGACAATGTTTGGCTTCAGCAATATTTTCCATGACTTGCTTTTGTTCATCTTCGCGTGCGTTATCGATATCAATAAACTGATTTTTTTGTTTTTTTGCCATTTTTCTTTATACTGCCACCGGAATATTCCAAATTCCAGGATGAGGTTTATAGTTTTCTAAAGTGAAATCTTCTTTGCGAAAAGCGAACAAATCTTTGATTTTAGGATTAAGTTTCATTTCGGGTAAGGGTCGTACTTCTCGTTCAAGCATAGTTTTTACCGCTTCAATTTGATCAACATAAATGTGAGCATCAGAAAAACTATGAACGAATTCGTAAGCTTCAATATCTAAAACTTGAGCGATCATCATTGTTAGGGCAGCATACTGAACCATATTGGCAGGAACACCAATGGGGACATCGGCGCTTCGCTGAAACATGTGCAGGGTTAATTTGTTATCAATAATTCTCAGATGAATCCAACCATGACAAGGACAAACAACAACTTTTTGGGTTCGGTCCTTGATGCGCATCGTGTATTGAGGTACCCAAGGGCTAATAAAGTGGGTTCTTAGGTGGGGTTTTTCACGCATTTGCTGCAAAATGCTAGCGAATTGATTATAAGTTTCGCCTTCTGCGGTAGGAAAGTCATGAAAAGCAGCCCCATAAGATCCGGGACCAAGATCACCAGTCTTAAGCTCTCTTTTTTTAGCCTTGGCTTCAGTGCCCCAAGCTTTCCACCAATAGCAACCATAACTTTCTAGTTCTTCTATGGTTCTAGCGCCATTAATAAAGGCAATAATTTCGCCAATAGCTTGTTGCCAAATTTTCTCACTTAATTTGCGCTCCGTAATAGCAGGAAAACCATTTGCTAACTGATAATGCATGGGTCTAGGACCAATAATGGTCAGAGCATCGACTCCTTGTGGAGTTTTAACCCTTTGTCCGTGTTCAAGAATTTCCGCTAATAATTGTTGATATTGAGAGCGTTGTTTTTCCATAAGTTCTAATATATCATAAAGCCGAAACGAAAGAATAAAGCCGAATTGAAAGAATTTTTATGAAAGTTACTGCATTAAAAACTCCAATGATTAATGTTGGTCAAGAACTGAGACCAATTATCAATGCTGCTATTAGAGAACAATTCAGCGACGGTTTGCCGGAGCGATCAGTGCTGGTGATTACCTCCAAAATTATTGCCTATGAGCAAGGACGTTTGATTCCCACTTTAGCAGCTGAAACAGGTGGGGAAGTAAGCAGAGAGGAAGAACGGGCTTTAAAACACCAACTAGTACGCCAAGAAGCTGACTATTATCTTGAACCTCATAGCTCAAAATACGATTTAATGTTAACCATTACTAATGCAACTTTAATGATTAATGCAGGTATTGATGAATCTAACGCTAACGAACACTATGTACTTTGGCCAAAAAACTTATATGCTGAAGCAGAAAAAATTTGGCGAAATCTTAGGGAAGATTTTTCAGTTAGAGAAGTAGGGGTGATCATTCCTGATAGTCGCTCTGTTCCTCTACGCTGGGGAGTGGTGGGTATGTCGCTAGCTAGCTGTGGCTTTCGACCTCTTAATGATCATGTTGGTGATGAAGATTTGTTTGGTCGAGAAATTAAGATGGTGCAGGTTAATGTGGCTGAAGCGCTGGCCACAGCTGCAGTGTTTGAGATGGGTGAAGTAGCAGAACAAACACCGTTGGCCTTGGTAACCGACAGCAACATGATTAAGTTTATGGATCGACCACTTAACAAGCAAGAATTAGGGGAATTGGAAATTGCAATTGAAGATGATATGTATGGTCCGCTATTAACAAGTGTTGACTGGCAAAAGGGAAAAAATGATTGAAAAGCAAAAATCCAGAATTAAAGACACTCTAATTGTAGCCACTAGCAAAGATGGCTTTATTAGTCCCGCAGATGGTGTTGAGTTGCCTTCAACAAAGTGGACTAGTGAAGAAGATTATCAGTTTTTTACTGAAAAGACTAAAGAAATAGGTGTGTTGATTATGGGGAGGGCTACCTATGACACAATTGGTCGACCTTTGCCTGGACGTTTGACTGTAGTGTTAACTCGTGATAGTGAAAAACAAGCCGAGCTGGCTCGAAAAAAATTTAAAATGGATTGGTTGCCCAATAATTTACGCTTTACCAATAAATCTCCACAAGAAGTTTTACAGGCACTAGCAACTGAGGGTTATGAGCAGGTGGCCTTGTGTGGAGGGGCGAGTTTATATCAATTGTTTACCGAACAAGATTTAGTTGATGAAATGTTTATTACCATTGAGCCAATTGAATTTGGTGAGGGTATTAAATTGTTTGAAGATAACAAGGTCTTTGGTAATTTTCAGTTAATTAAGGAAATTCCACTCAATAAGCAGGGTACCATGGTGCAGCATTGGATTCGTAAAAATTAGCTTTTATTGAAATTGTTATTGAATCAGGTTGTTGATTTCTTGATCGCTTAATTTGGGATATGCTTCTTTAAGTTTTTCAAATTTTATTTCCTGAGAGTTGTGCCTCAGCGCTTCTGCTAAGCGTTTTGCATCTTCAATCATTTGAGCTCTTTTAGTTAACTGTTGTTGTTGTTCTTGTCTTTGTTCCATCATATATTTCTATTATATGAAAATATTGTGTTTTTGCCAAATCTTTTAATAAAAACTCTCACCATGGCCAGGTAAGGCAAGCGAATATTGATTATTTTGTTTAAGTTTTTTGAGCTTAGTCAAGCTGTTTAATAAATCTTGATGATTGCTATAACTAAAATCTGTACGACCCACGCCATTGGCAAAGAGAGTGTCTCCACTGAATAAATAAGTTTCTCCATTTTTTTGTTTTTTACTTAATAAAGAAACACTGCCTGGGGTATGTCCAGGAGTATGGATAACTTGCAGAGTTTCTGATCCTAGTTTGATTTCTTGTCCATCACTAAGTGTTTGATTTGCTTTGGGGACAGGATCGGTGCTGCGTCCCAACCAATGTAGAGCACTATCATTAGCGCTGGCCAGTAAAAAATTGTCTTTTGGATGAAGCATAATTTTTAATTTTGGCCAAGAAACAGCTAAGCTAAGTAAGCCCAAACAATGATCGAAGTGACCATGGGTTAAAACTACTGCTTTTAATTGTAAATTATTTCGACTTAGCTCTTCATTTAAAAAATCACCCTCATCGCTAGGATCAATAATGATTGCTTCTTGATTGTCTTCAAGTAGGTAGCAGTTTGTTTGTAAATCACCAAGCGTGAAAGTGCTTAAATTCATTACTTTAGTCTAGCTTATTTGTCAAAAATTTGTTAGCATGATCGCTGAATTTAATGAGAGGAAATTAATGAAAGTAAAGATTAAGCGATTTGATAAAACCCTGCCGCTACCAGTTTATAAAACCAGTGGTGCTGCGGCGCTAGACTTAGCCAGTAGAGAAGAGATGAAGATTGAGGCTGGGCAAGTTGCTTATTTGCCTCTCAATATTGCACTGCAAGTTCCCAAAGACAGTTTTGTTTTAGTGGCCGCTCGTAGCTCTCTGCATAAAAGAGGTTTATTTTTAGTTAATGGTATTGGTATTGGCGATAGCGATTATTGTGGAGATGATGATGAATATCGAGCCGCTGTTTTTAATTTTACTAAAGAAACAGTGCTCATCAAAAAAGGTGAGCGAGTGGCTCAAATGATAGTGCTTAAAAGAGAAAAAGTTGAATGGGAAGAGCTAGATGACTTTAGTGATCAGAAAAATCGTGGTGGTTTTGGGAGTACTGGCCAGCACTAAATAAAAAAAGATTTTATAATTATTGCTAAATATAATAAAAGATTAAATAGAAAGTAAGCTTATGAAGCCTGCAAAGAAAACTGGATTATTGATTACTTTAGAGGGTGGAGAAGGTGGCGGTAAGACAACACAAATTGTGCGTTTAAAAAATCGTCTTGTTAAAGCAGGCAAAGATGTGGTGGTTTTGCGTGAGCCAGGCGGCACAGCTATTAGTGAGCAAATTCGCGAGGTGGTTTTGTCTAGCAAAAACATTGGTATTGCTTTCACTACTGAAGTTTTATTATTCCAAGCGGCTCGCTCGCAAATCTACCGAGAAATTGTTTTGCCTTCACTAAAGGCCGGCAAAATAGTGGTGATGGATCGATCCAGAGATAGCAGCGCTGTTTATCAGGGGATGGTGCGAGGTTTTGGCATAGAATTAATTGAACAATTGAATGATATTTCAACAAAAAAAACTTATCCAGATATCACTTTTTTGCTTGATTTTCCAGTAGAAATTGGTCTTAAAAGAAGAAATGGAACTGGCGATGTTAATCGTTTAGATATGGAGGCTAAAGATTTTCACCAAAAGGTTCGTCAATCATATTTAAAGTTAGCCAAAAAAGATCAAAAGGAAAATGCAAAAGATGCTCGCTGGGTAATTATTGATGCCGAGCCAGATGTTGAACAAGTTGAAAAAGATATTTGGCAAGTTGTTAGCGATTTTCTAGTAAAAAAAGAGCTGAGTCCTTGGAAGGACGAAATATCGGATCTTGATTTGGAATATTCAGAATAATTTATGCAAAAACTACCAAAAGCTCTGCGTCGTTTAATTGAGAAATTTGAGACTTTGCCAGGTATTGGTCCGAAATCAGCTCAGCGTTTGGTTTTTTATTTGCTACACACTTCTGAGGCTCATTTAGAAGACTTCTCCGAAAAATTATTAGCACTTAAGCGAGAAACAGTAATGTGTAAAACTTGTCACAACGTTGCAGAACAAGATCCCTGCGATATTTGTCAGGATAAACAACGAGATCAACAAGTATTATGTGTGGTGGAACAAGCACTTGATTTATTAGCAATTGAGAGTTCAGGTAAATTTCTGGGAAATTATCATGTTTTGCATGGTTCAATTGCCCCATTAAACAACATTGGTCCTGACCAGCTTTATTTGCGCGATATTGTTAAGCGACTCAAGGGTGAGGATGGACAATTGCGAGTTAAAGAGTTAATTCTAGCTACTAATCCAACTATGGAAGGAGAGGCAACTGCTCTCTATATTGCTGAAATGCTGAGAAATGATGATTTTTTTGCTGAAAAAATTAATAATGGCGAGTTGATACTAACACGAATTGGTCATGGTTTACCGATTGGCGCTGACATTGAATATGCTGATGGAGTAACTCTAGCAAGAGCTTTAGAAGGAAGACGAGGAATATAGTTATTAAGCAATGGTTTAATTGTTGGAAAAAATAACTATATCTCCAGGATTGACTGAATTTAATTCACTTCTTTGTCCAAAATCTTTGATTTGAAAACGAATTACTTCTTGACCATCTTTTTTTAATGCTCCGCGATGGTTTAAGTTATAATCTAAGCCAGTGTAAGCTAGAAATTCTTGGTAGAGTTCACCCAAGGTGTTTCCAGTTTTAACGATGTATTCTTTACTATATTTAGGTTCACTGCTTGCCTCTGGTGCAGGCATTTGTCCGCTACTTTCAGCTCCAGGATTTTGGCCGGAATAATTGGTGTTGTTTTGTTTATCTAGGGCAACTTGAGTGGCGATTGGACCACCTCGCTTCATAGATTCCTCAGCCATTTGAGTCATGTGTTCTTCAGCACTCATTACTCCCTCATATGAACTGTCACAAGCTGTAGCAGAAGTGGCTAATGAGGCGGCAGCCACAAAGCCAAAAAAAGCTCTACGCATTTTGCTTTGGATTAGTGGCCATTGATTACTTTTCTTTTCTTGGATTTCTTGTTTTTCTATATTCATGCTGTCCTATTATTATATGTTTTTTACTTGTTCTAATTATAACTTTTTGTTATACTGAAGTGTAGATGGAAAAACATCTTAAAGTTGTCAGCCGACCACTTTGCTTAGAGCAGAGTCGCCGGTTTTTTTGTCGATTTTTGTTTCAATTAAGCGTGGTTTTTGAGCCAACGCTCAAACTCATTAGAGATTTTAATTTTAATTTTAATAAGTTAAGCCCTTGTGGCTGAAAGGAGCGCAATGCAAGTTATTGTTCAGGCGAAAAGCTTAAGGGTAACTAGAGCCTTGCGTGAATTTATTGAACGTCATAGTCAGAAATTAAATAAGTTAGGCCAAAACGTGACGGCTGTACGTGTTTATTTAGAGCAAAGTACAAAGAAGAGTAGTAAGAGTAAAAATGTTTTAGTAAAATTTAAAATTGAAGTGCCAGGACAAAATTTATGGATTGAGGTTGCTGGTTATGATTTCTATGACGCGATTGTTGATGCTATTGATGCCGCAACTCGTAAGCTAAGAAAAAATAAAGAAAAACAACTAGATCAGAAAAAAGTTTAGTCAAACATCAGTAGTTATTAGCCTCATTTTTGTGTTATTCTAAGTTTATGTCAGATAATCAAGATCCTTTAGCTGTCTTACAAAAAATGGTAGATAAACAAGAGGGTGAGCCTGTACAAAGCAGCGCCGATGATAAAAAAGAGCAAGAGGCTCAAGCTCAAGCAGAGCTTGTTGCCCAAGAAAAAAGAATTGCCGAGCTTCAGGTTAAGGAAGAGGCTAAATTAATTGAAGATCAAGAGAAAATTGCTCAAACGAGAGAGGAGTTTTCTCAGGTGATTAATAACTC
The DNA here is from genome assembly GCA_964464985.1 of uncultured Pseudomonadales bacterium. GTDB lineage: Bacteria > Patescibacteriota > Microgenomatia > UBA1400 > PJMF01 > JAAZKO01. The sequence goes on from CAYXJQ010000002.1 coordinate 25,904, forward strand.
TAATCAAGAGACGATGGGTCAAGATCAATCTTCCCTCGAAGGAATTAATAATGATCGTGACAGAGAAGAAATTCATCAAATTACTCAATTAAAAAGATTAGACTAATTTATTATGGAAGGCGGATCAAGTTTAGGAGCTGGGGCTAAAAGCCAGCTAACTAGTAGTGGAGGTTTTCGCCAAACTTTTGGTGGTAGTATTAGTGAAGCTCATTTAGATGAGGCGGCCGCCAGTTCTAGTAGTCAAAGCAAGCAAAGTGATCAGCAGAGCAGTGTTTTGGGACAGCAGGGGGCGAGTAGAGAGGCGGCCGCCACCCAAGGAGCTAATCAAACAGATTTGGCTCAAACTCCAGACAAGGCAGCCACTCAACCACGTTCAGTTACTGGTTTAAAGCAAGAACTAATTAA
>CAYXJQ010000003.1:0-5201 GCA_964464985.1 uncultured Pseudomonadales bacterium
ACTGCTGTTGCAATACGTCGAGTATTGTTACAGGTAGCAATAAAAATAGCTTGGCTTAAATTCACCGGGTAATTAATGTAGTTATCTACAAAAGCGTGGTTCTGAGCTGGATCTAATAATTCTACTAAAACTCCCATAATGTCATTATTAGCTTCATCAGCAGCTCGATCAATTTCATCTAGTAAAATTACAGGATTCATTGTCTTAGCTTCGCATAAACCCTGAACAATTGCCCCTGGTTGAGCTTCTAAAATTAATCTTGATTCTCCACGTAATTCTTTAGCAGATACCATACCACCAATAGGAATGCGCAATATCTGTCGTCCCAATGCTTCTGCTAAAGAATAAGCAAAAGTGGTTTTTCCAGTTCCCACTAAACCAACTAAAAGCAATATTGGAGCAGAAAATTCTTGATTAGTAAAATTTTGTTTTTGTAAATTAAGAATTGCTAAATATTCTAAAAAACGATCCTTAACCTCTTTTAAACCATAATGATGTTTATCAAAAATTGCTTTAGCAGCCTGGATATCCAGTGTATCTTCACTCTTTTGAGCAAAAGGGATTTTAACAACCCAATCTAAATAACGAGAAACTTTGTCATATTTTTCATCATAATTTCCCAACTTAACGCTACGCTCTAGAGAAACTAATTCTTTTTTTAGTTTTAATAAAAGTTCTTCTGGCAATTGAATTTGTTCAATTTTAGCCCTTAACTCATCAAGTTCCTGATTTAGAATTTCTTCAGAATTAATTTGAGACATAAAAAAATTAGAATTGCTTTGCTTGAAGTGTAAATCCTAACCCAATACTTAACATCGCTAAAGCCAAAAATAAAATAGTTGTAGTAGTTGAACCCGCTTCCGGCAAAGCGTTTTCAGCGCTACTAATCGTAGCCTCTTCAGACTCTGTTGCTCCAGTAGCCTCACCAACAGTTAAGACAAAATCAAGCACTTCATCTTCAGACTCTAAATAAAGCTGATAATTACCCTCAGCTAAGGCTGATATTAGGCTTGTCCAGCCACCTTCAGCATCAGCTGTTGCTGGTTGAACTAAATCATCGATTGAAATTAATATGCTGGCAGATGGAGAAGCCAAACCAGTTAGCTCAAATGTTCCTCCAGAATAAGTGTAGCTTTTCAAACTTCCTCCCAAGTCTAGCTCTGACACATCCGTAGCTCCTAAACCAGTAATTTGCAAAGAAGAAGCCAAAACCTTTTGAAGAAAAAGTAAAGGAAAAACAAACAACGAAAATGTGGCAGCTATTAAAATTCTTCTCATATATCCAATTCAGTCTAGCATTTTTATTTTTTTTGTGCAGCTAGTAATTCCAACATTTGATCACGACGCAACAAACCAGTTTTACCTCCATAAAACCTAACAACGTTACTTGCATTGCGAACCCCCCAAACAATTGCCTCCTCAATCTTTCGATTATCCAATAGAGCAGCAATATAGCCAGCAGCAAAGGAGTCACCAGCGCCTGTGTTGTCTACAGCTCTACTAGATTGCCCCTCATAAATAAATTTCTTTTTACCATACACATAGACCTCTCCACCTTTCTTACCCATGGTCACAATTACCTGTGGAAAATGAGCTAAAATTTCTTCTTGAGTTTCGGCCAATAACGACCATTCTTGTTGATTAACAAAAAACACTTCACAAGGAGTTTTCTCTAAATCAAAAGCTTTGTCTACCAACAATTTAATTTCACTTTTACCAGGATTCCAAGAAAGCTTAGTGTCTTGATCTTTAATTAAACTATTAAAAATTTTCAGCAAAGTATTTTTTTGACCAGCAATGCTAGATAGGTGAACCCAAGCTGCTTGAGTTAACCAAAAAGAGGGAATGTCATAGGGATCAAGCATTGAAGCTGCACCTCGATGGGTCATAGCTACTCGCTCTCCACCTTTAGTTACCAACAGCACACTTCCCCCAGTTCTTTCTAACTTTTCTCTAATCAATAGTTGTGTGCTAACACCCTCTCTTTCAAAATCTCTAACTATTAAATCAGAAAATTCATCATGACCGGTTTCAGAAATAACTGCCGTTTTATAACCCAAACGAGCTAAAGCTACTGAAGTATTACTGGCCCCACCACCAGTAAATATATGAAAATCGCTTAAATCTAATTTATCTCCATAAGTTAGAATATGTTGTTGTTTATGATGATCAGTCTCTAGATCTTTAGAGCTAATAAAAATGTCAACTAGAGAAGATCCGATGCTAATACAATCGTACATAGGCAGTTAAAACATTGTACAAGATAAAGAAGCCAGTTTGCAAGACTTGAGATTATTTTTAATCTTATTCTAAGCGTTTTTCCATTTCTTCTTCAAATAAATGAAGAGCCATTTTAAACTCTTCCAAATTATCGACAATTCGATATACTTTTGATTCTTTATAACCAATTAAAAAATGTTTGTGAATAACGTCCATTACCTCGTGCCAAAAATGACCATATAAAATCATTGGCTTATGATTACCGTAATAAAGATGGGCTAAAAGCCAAGCAGTAGCCCATTCGCTTAAAGTACCAGTTCCACCTTGAAAACAAACAAAAAGGTCGGAATTATCCATTAAACCAAACATCCGTTCTATATAATTACTGGTTTTAATTTCCTGGTCAACTATGTTGTCACCATCACGACCTTCAAATTCAGGCATATTGACTGGATTAAAAGTAACTGCCATTGTCTTGCCATTTGTGGATTGAGCTCCTTTGGTAGCAGCGCCCATGACTCCTGGACCTCCACCGTTAACTACAATTTTCTTTTGACTGGCCACATAGGCAGCTATTTCAAAAGCAGCTTGACAAACTGGATGGTCATCATCTAGATCTGCGCCTCCATAAAAAGCAATTTTTTCTACCTTACACAAGCGATTCGCTCCCGGAACCACTATTTTTTTTCGTTCTTCTTTGGTCATAAAAGCTCCTTTTTCAAATTATTAAAAGCCAAATCAAAATTTTGAGCATTAAATAGTGCTGATCCAATAGCTACCTGATCAACCCCAGATTTTTCTAAAATTTTGAGATATTCAGCTTTAACTCCGCCATCCACACTAATTCTTAAGCGCCTGTCTATTTTCCCTGACAGGGTTTTTAGTTCTTTAATTTTATCAAGCACCAACTTATTAAAAACTTGACCCTGTTGACCAGCTTCAACTGCCATTAACAATACTTGGTCCAAATTTTCCCAAGAAGAATCTTCTATATTCTCAAGAGGAGTAAAAAGGTCTAGTGCTAAACCTGTTTGCCAACCAGCTTTTTTAACTTCTTCTAAAAAATCTGACTGTTGAGACATCTTTTCAATCTGACCTATCACCGACCTCGTTGGCAATCGCTTACCACATTCAATTAACTCCCAAACATAATCCATTGGCTCTTCCGTCATTAGATGAAAGTCAATCGATAATTGAGCAAAATCAAAATCTATTAAGTCACTTGGGCTGACAGTAACATTATCAGCAAATAAAGCATCAATAATGTCTATTTGCACAATTTTAATGTCTGGCTGTTGTTTTACCAAATCCAACTGCTGGGCAAAAGTAGCAAGGCTGTCAGTTAAAATGGCTGGGTTAATTTGCATTAGCAATCCTTACTTGTTCTTCATAATCAGCAATTTGCTCAATTCTTCTTAAGTGTCTTGTTTCCTTACTAGGATTTGTTTTCATAATTGTTAACAAACAATCTAAAACTTTCTGCTTAGTCAAAAAATCAGCTCCAAAAGCAAAAACATTGGCATGATTGTCCTCAACAGCATGTTTTGCAATTTTTTCATCATAAATATCCACTGCTCGAATACCTTTAACCTTGTTAGCCGCTATTACCATCCCCGATCCAGAACGACAAAACAATAGACCAATACTGTCATCATTGTCTTGAGTAATTTTTTTTGCTAATTTGAAAGCAAATTGTGGATAATCATCATCAGGATCAAGCTCACTGGGACCCAAATCAATAGTTTGGTCTTTTAAAAAAAGTTTAATTTCTTCTTTGAGTTTAAATCCTCCATGATCACTAGCAATATAAATTTTCATAAACTTATCATAACAAATAAATAACAAAACCAATAAAGAAAAACCCCGCATTAATAAAAAGGCGGGGTTTTAATTGACAAATGAGAAAAATTATTTTTTCTTCAAAACTGGCATGCCAGTGCGAGATGTCTCAACAACCATGTAACCGGCTGGGACTTCGCTCAGGGAACCATCACGAATGTCACGTGCAAAAAAGTAAATGGTTTGCACACGACCATTTTTTAAGGTCACATCACGAGTGTGAAGATAATAAGTTTGACCCTTTTTATTGGTGTAGCTAAAAGCTGCCATACTATTCTCCTTCTTCCTGACTCCTAGCCAGGATAATTGTTAATTACTAATTCTTAGAGTAGCATACTTGACTAGTATATCAAGAAGCAATTTTAATTTTTAACTATCAAAATATATCAATATATATCTTAATTTTCGATAATTACTCGCAAGAGAGCATCCTCAAGGAGTAAATCCGACTCTGTGCTGACTATCACTTCTATAGGTAAAACTTCAGCAGGCACTGAAGCTGAGCCAATAAAGCCAGCCTTAGAATAACTAAGCGTAAAAACTTTCTTCTTAGCATCGCCATCGATTTCCTTGAGCCAAACCGCGAAAGCTTCATTACTCTCTGGTAAATTAGCAGTTACTGTAAAATTCAGTTTATCTTCTACTAACTGGTAGCGAATTTCACCACTAGCTTCTCCTACAGCCATCATTTCAGCCGTGGAAAAATCAGTTGTACCTCTAATAATACTTTCTTCTTCTTCTTGAGTAAGGGTTGTAATTTCTAGGTCATTACTTAAAAAACTAGCTCCTTCTTCCGCCACCCTAGTGGAGTACCAACGAATAAACATAAAAACAACAAAGGCAAAAGCTAATAATGGGAAAATATAAGGGGTAAACTTTTTAAATTTTTCTTGCATACGACCTTTGGCCTAAGCCAGTAACTGTTATATTATGATACTATTTTGAAGTATAAATAATAAGCTGTCAAGATCAGTTAATTTTAATATTATGGGATTACAATTTACTGTGTAAAGTTTTTAAGTTTCTTGCCAATCCCTACCATACCACAGACCTATTGCTAATTTAGCAATTGCCACATATTCCTCAGTACGATCAATAAAACCTTTAGTTAAAATGCCAATCGCTCCACTTTTGCGTTTAAG
>CAYXJQ010000004.1:0-11178 GCA_964464985.1 uncultured Pseudomonadales bacterium
ATTACTGTTAAAGCAGCGCCAGATTCGATAGGAGACTTTACAAACAAATTGTTTAGTAAAGTTAGCTTCAAACTTTATGATCAGTACAAGATTGATAAGGTTACACTCAATGGAGTTGAAAAAGATTTGAGTAACAATAAGTGGACGGATTTAAATAATGTTGGTGTGCATAATTGGTTTGGAGAAGTTGAAGGAGCTAACACTCTTATTGCTTATGATGTAGCTGGCAATAGCACTAGCTATGATTTTGTTTTGGACAGAATTGTCCCACAAGGCTCAATCGACTCTATATATTATTCAGGTTCCAATAAATCTAAAGATTATTTTGTTACCAATGATAACAAGCCAGTTTTTGAAGGAACTTGTTCAGATAATAATGGATTGCAAGAAGTTACTTTAGAAGTTGGTCGTCAAGTTCAGACGATTAATTGTGAGACTGACAATACTTGGCGTTCAGCACCATTATCATCGGCGCTGACAGATGGAGACTATTTAGTTACATTAACTTTGACAGATTTAGCTGGTAATGTAACTAATAAAACCCAGGAATTAAAAATAGATACTGTTACTCCTAATGCTGTTCACACTTATTACAAAAATGGTGAACCTATATTAGGAGGGGCTGAAGTATATGCACAAAGCACTGGTCAATTAACCTTCACCGGTGAATACACAGATGCCGATCCATCTTCAGGTCTTTATTGGGATTCTTTTGTCATTTTTGAAGCTCAAGACGATGGTTCTTTCAGGTTCTCTGCTAACGGCAAAAAATCTTATTGTCTTTGGAGAAAACAGCCTAATTTGGTCAATTTGTCCGGAAGCAATTTTTCTCTAACTGATCAAATCAGTTTTGCTAACTGTGAAACTGATTTAGAAGACGGAGTCTATTATTTAGCCCATCAAATTTATGATTTGGCCACTAGAAAAGGTATTCCATCAATTAATCAATTTAGAGATGTTTTGGGTCTTAAGTTTAATATAGACGCGACAGCCCCCACCTCTACCATCACCAATCCTGATGGCGACACTTATCACAGCGGTCCAATAACAATTGAGGGCAACACTACGGATCTAAATGGTGTAGTTTCTGTCAAATTGTCTTCAGCTCCATATGAGAATGAAGCTTGTGGTGAATACTCAGAAATTACTACTTTAAACATTGATCCGGCTCTAACAAGTTATGATTGGACTTACGACTGGACTCCAGATACAGAGGGTCAATATTGTATTAAGGCTCAGGGCACCGACGTTGCTAGTAATGTTGAGCAAACTGCAGTGGTAAAAAATGTCATCTACGATAAAACCATCCCCGAGGTTGACCTAAGCGTCAACCCAGCTGATCCAGATGGTTCTGGTAGTTGGTATATCACTCGTCCAGAAGTTACTCTCACAGCTAGTGATAACTTTGAAGTTGACCACATCCAGTATCGCTGGGGCACAACTGGCTCATGGAGCACTTACTCTACACCTCTCCAGTCTCCTTCAGAGGGCACTAATACCCTCTATTACAGAGCAGTTGACAAGGCAGGTAATATCTCAGAAGAAGGTATTAAAACTCTCCAATGGGATCAAACAGAGCTCACAGAGGGTCCACTTAATATCAAGGCTGACCCCAATCCCACTGCCGAAAGTACTTCCACCATTTCTTGGGATCATGCTGACGACAATATCGGTATCAGCAAATACAAAGTCACTTGGGATTTGCGAGATGGAGATGACAAACACTCCAAAGAAGTGGCTGGGGACGTGACCGAAACTAAAATTGACGAGCTCAAAGAGGGCTCATATAAAATTACGGTCACTGCTTATGATGGTTCTGGTTACAATAAATCAGCCACGACCAATCTAATAGTTGATCGCACAGCGCCAATCGCACCAGTGTTAACTCTCTTAGCTCAGCGCCCAGGAGAGATTGATTTAGCTTGGGAAGTGATTGCTGATGCTGATCGCTACATCATTTATTATGGTTTAGAAGCTGGCAACTATCTCTACGCTGCTGATGTTGGTAATGTTACAGACTACACGGTGACCGGTTTAACTGCTGGCAACTACTACTTTATAGTTCGCGCAGTTGATGCGAGCGATAATCAAAGCGCTAATTCCAATGAAGTTTCAATTCTAGACTTGGTGGGAGCACCTGCTGGAACCCTGATTGCTGAAGGCTTTACCGAAGCAGGAGAAGTTCAAGGTGAAACAACAGAAGCCAGTGAAGAAGAACAGGCAGTCATGAACGAAGAAATTGCTAAACAAGGTGAAGTCAAAGGAGCAGCCATTACTTGCACAGCCTTGAGTAAAAGCTTGTTCTGGCTCTTTTTAGCCATGCAAGCTGCAGCTATCTTACTTTTGGCTAAATTCAGCAAACAAGGCTGGTTAAAACTCTTAGCATTCTTGGCTCTACCAGCTGTTTTTACAGCAATTATCATGCGTACTGACTTAGCCAATTGTTTTGGCAATGAAACGATGGTGTGGTTGACTAATAACTATTATTTGCCAGCCTATTTAACAGCCATGTTAACCAAGATGGCGGAGTTGTTCTTTATAGTTGAATAGCCCCAATTAGATAATTTAAAAAAGCGGGTCTTTTGATCCGCTTTTTGTTTATTTAATTAGACTTTGCTTAATGAATCTCAGCGCTTTTTTCTTTGAGGAAGTTTCGCCAATCTTCAATTAAGCGAATAATGGCAGAAAAAGGTGTATCGACTAAAGCTGTAAAGAGAGCTGAGACAATATTATATTCTCGCCACTTATTGCTAAACCATTGGCCAATTTGAGCCAAGGGAATGGAAAACAAATCCATGAAAGATTCTAAGAAGTTACCCTTATCTTTGATTGTAATTTCTTTGGAAGTGGCTTTAATAGCCATAGCGGCAAAAAAGACCATCGCTACATAAACCGTATCAATATACATGGAAGTCCAAGGTACCTTAGCAACTTTAAATATCCAAAATACAAAGCCTAGTCCAGCTAAACCACATGCAGTAGAAAATATAATAAAGAGCGCGTTTAAAATTTTGTTTTTCTTTTTATTAAGCACCAGTTCATAGACGTCTTCTTCAGCTTGCTTATAAACAATTTTTTTAATTTCTTGTTTGGCTATTGGAAAATTACTTGGATGAGGTGGTCTTATGGCTAGCACTAACAAGAACATCACTAAACTAGGAATTAATAAGTCGACAAAAAGAGTTAGTAAGCTAAAAGGGACGCCTGCCCATCTCGCTACCGGTCCTTCAAAAATAATGAAACTAACTCCACCAGCTACAAAAATAGAGAGAGTTGAGTAAATGGCTGAGCGGAAAAGACGTTTTTTAAGGCTTTTTCTTCTTCGATGATAAACGGTATCAATTAGTTCATCTAGTTTCTTTTCATCAGCATAAGTTTCTTTAACTACAGTTGGAGTGTTATTGATTTCATCTGTAATATCATTGATTAATCTATAAGCCGCATCATATTTAGCTGCAACTTGATGAAATTTTTTACCTAAAGGTTTTTCTAAATCTTCTTCAATTTCTTGGCGAATTTTTACTGCTTGTTCTGTTACTTGCTTAACGCTTTTAGGATCTTCTTTAACCCAAAAAGGATATTTAATTTTAATTAGATTGAAAGCAATGATTGGATTATCAAAATTGTATAGAGTGCGATGGACACTAATGTAAATTTGCAAAAATTTTTCCATGTCCGAAATTTTATTGCTAGGGATCACTTTAGTACGACTATAGAGAACATTAGTCATCAAATTCATCAGCGCATTTTCTTTGAAATTAGGAGATAGAAGTTCTTCAATCTCACAAGCGGCAATTTCTATAATCCAAGCATAAAAGTTGATTTTTTTCTTAACATGAATATCGTCATTAGCTCTTGGTAAGCGACTATCACTCATGATTTTGATGTATTTATTAAGGATATTTTCTAATTCTCTAACTTGACTGCGACTAATCCGACCGCTATCAAAATAGCCACTACGCATTAATTCCAGCGCCATTGGTTCAGCAATTTCTTCTGCTCTGATATCTGGCATGATACTAATTCCATAAAGTTTTGAAACTAGGCGGCGTTTTAGCATTCGCTCGATGGCAGCTCGGCGCAGTAAATTTTCTTCTTTCCAATCGACCACTTCGCGAATTTTTTCGTAAGCTTTGGCAATTTTAGAGGCCAATTCATCCACTTCAAGAGCAGAAATGACTGGTCGATGATGATACTCCCAGTCCATTTGATATTGTTTTATGTAATCATCAAAGTAGTGAGATAGCATCTGACTTGGTTGATTTTCTATTATTGGTTCTGACATATTGATTACGATATAAAGATAGGGTTCATTATAGCAAAAAACTTGACTTTCGATATAATGTCTTCACTATGGCTGATAAATATAAAGCAACTTGGGTTTCGCACAGTTCTATCAGTGATTTTTTAAACTGTCCCCGGGCCTATTACCTCAAGAATGTCTATAAAGATCCGAAAACTAAACACAAGATTCAGTTAATTTCACCACCTCTATCTTTGGGAGCAGCTGTGCACAGTGTGATTGAGGGTTTATCAGTATTACCCACTGACGAGCGTTTTTCGGTCAGTTTAATCAAGAAATTTGATCAAGAGTGGAAAAAATATAGTGGTATTAAAGGTGGTTTTTTTGATGAAAAAACGGAACTGGCTTATAAAGAACGAGGGGCTGAGATGCTGAGGCGAGTGATGAATAATCCAGGCCCGCTCAGTCGTTTAGCAGTCAAAATTAAAGAGGATTTACCTTGGTTTTGGTTGTCTGAAGAAGAAGAGATTATTTTGTGTGGCAAAATTGATTGGTTGGAATATTTACCAGAAGAAGACAGTGTACACATTATTGATTTCAAAACTGGTAAAGGAGAGGAGGATGGCAGTTCTTTACAATTGCCCATCTATCATCTTTTAGTACATTATTGTCAGCATCGAGAGGTGGTAAAAGCCAGCTATTGGTACCTGGAATCCAGCGATGAACCTCAGGAGCAAAAACTGCCCGATTTAGCATTGGCAGAGGCAGAAGTATTGGCTATCGCAAAAAAAATTAAAACGATAAGAAAACTAGAACACTTTAAATGTCCTCATGGTGAGAATGGCTGTTGGGCTTGTCGACCAATGGAGCAAATACTCAAAGGTGAGGCTCAGTTAGTAGGAGAAAATGATTATCATCAGGATATTTATGTTTTACCGAGTAAAGAAAAAAAGTTAGCCAGAAAAGATAATAGCGAATTAATTTAGTCTATCTCAAGTGCCAGTATAAAGACATGTAGTTGCCTTCATGAAAAATAAAAACACCGTTACCTCCGTCTCCTAAACAATTGCGACAAAAATAAGCTTCTCCATCTTCTACGCTACGTACACTAATATCACCAATACCAACTATGTCTAGAGCGGGGTGGGTTTTTCCGCCATACATCCAGTTATAGCAAGTATTGCTACCATAATTTTGGGTAATACGAATTTCTGCCATTGGCCAAGACCAACTGCCATTACCTGAATTGACTTGTCCAGAGGGATCATGAGCGCAGCCAGTAGACCAAAGGACACTTTTACTTGCTAATTTATCTAGAGGATTAATAGCATTACTATAATACCAATTCCAGCCACTAGAGCGATTAAAATCATCAACAGAATATCTATAAATACTAAAATGTAAATGAGGGCCGGTAGAGAAGCCGGAGTTGCCCATGGTTCCAACAATTTCTCCTCGCTTAACTTGAACTCCACTGCCCTGACGAATAACAGTTTGTGCAGCACTAGAAATTTGACTCAGTTCTTTAAGTGCTTCAGCTAACTTTTGTTGATAGACAGCTTCATTGTTTTTAGTTTGTTGAAGCAAGATGTCTTTGCTGCCTTTTTGTACATCTAGTTCAATTTTTTGTCTTTCTAAATCGTTTTTTTTCTGATTAACTTCTTCTTGTTTTTCTTCTTTAAGTCTTTTTTGTTGGTCATAGGTAGCTCGCTGCAATTCAGTACGACGCATAACATCCAAGGTTTGTTCTTGAGCTTGATTGAGATAGCGATATTGACTGATAAATTGATTAAAAGAATCACTAACAAAAAAATTAGCTTTAAATTGTTTACGACTCTGCTTGTAGCTAGCCCGTACTCGCTCGATTAAAATACCGCTTAATTTATCTAAAGAAATACTCAGGCCTTCGATGCGCTGGGTTAATTCATCAATCTCTTTTTCCAATTGATAAATTTCATTAACGGTTTGTTGAATTTTAAGACTTTGAAGTTGAATTTGGCCATTGAGAATATTGATTGCTGATTGGAGAGTATTGGCTTCTGTTATGGCCTGATTAATCTTGTTTTCCCAGCAAGTTCTTTGATCGTTTAAACAAGAACTATATTGACCAGAATCTTCTTCTTTATATCGGCCACAGTCAAACTTTTGGTCGCAGTCTTGAGCTAAAATGGTAGAAGTTTTAAAGCTTAAGAAATAAAAGGCCAGCAAAAAAAAGAGCAATAGTCGACGACTGAGTGTTTTTACTTTCATCTTTAACTATTTCCTCAACATGCGCTTAACAGCAGTGATACTAGCAAAGGTGCCTAAAAGCAATGCGATGACCAATCCAGCAAGCAACTGATAAACAAAAAACTGCCAACTAATTGGGAAATTAATAATGTCTTGCAAAAAATCACTTAACCAGGGAGTTATATAGAGCATCATTGCATAGTAAAAAGCAAAAGCAACAAGGCTAGCCATTAAAGCCAAAACCATGCCTTCTATTAAATACGGCTTGCTAATAAAGATATTACTAGCTCCAACAAATTTCATAACCTTAATGCTACTGCGTTTGGCGCTAACTCTTAAGCTAATGGTAACCATGATCATTAAGAAAGAAACGGTGATTAAAACTGTTAAGAAAAACAAACCAAATAGGCGCAAAGCATTGGTCCAGCGAATTAGGCTTTGCATAACATCCTCTTGAAAGTCAACATCTTCAATATACTGATTTTCACTAAGTGTTTGATTAATTTGATTTAAATCTTGAGCATTGTAGGCAGAAACCTCAATGCTCGCTGGCAAAATATCTTCAGTTACTAATTCTAATAACAAAGGATTATCTTGGTTTTCTTGGCGATAAATTTCCAAAGCTTCACTTTTGTCCACTACCAAAACTTCTTTTACATAATCTTTTTGTCGTAAATTCTCTGCTAAATCATTAACCACATTATTGTCTGTTTCTAGTCTAAAAAAAGCAATTACTCGAGGTTGGGTTTCAAAATATCGAAGAATTTTTTGACTGCCAATAGTCATAATCGAAAATGTAAAAGCCACAAAAAAAGTAATGGTTAGAACTATGATGCTCAAAATACTTTGATAGGGTGAGCGACGAATAGCAGTCAGGGCAGAATTAAAGCTTTTCATAGTTTTTATTTCTTTTTTTCTTTTTCCTTTGTTTTTTTATTTTTTATTTTCTTTTCTTTTTGTTTCTTTGTTTCTTCTTTTTCTTCTATCTCGTTTTTTTTCTCTGATTTTTCTATTTTTTTATTGTCAATTTCTTCAACCTTACTTAGTTTTTCATCTTCCTTTTGATCTTCTTCTTGAGTATTTTCTTCCTTTTCTTCAACTTTTTTTTCCAATTTAACAATTTTTTCTCCAGCCAATTCTTGTAATACTAAATTGTCGTGAGTAGCAAAGAGTAGGGTGGTGCCTAGTTGATTAATTTTTTTAAGTAGGCGAGTGATACTTAAGCTAGCTTCAGCATCTAAATTACCAGTTGGTTCATCAGCAAAAATTATTTTGGGTCCGCAAGCCAGCGCTCTCGCGATGCTTACTCGTTGAGCTTCTCCTCCAGAAAGTTGTCTAGGAAAGAGAAGTGCTTTGTCAACCAAACCAACTAAATTGAGCAGATCTGTCACTCTCTCTTCAATTTCTTGATCTTTTTTACCCTGAATATAGATAGGTAAGGCAATATTTTCCCAAACGTTCATTTCCTTGATTAATTTATAATCTTGAAAAACTACACCGATTTTGCGCCTCAGCTCAGGAATTTTTGATTTTTTGAGTTGACTGAATTTTTCTCCATCCAGTTCAATTTCTCCTTCACTTGGTTCGTATTCTTTAATTAACAACTTCATTAACGTAGTTTTACCAGCACCAGAAGGGCCAGTAATAACCAAGAGATCGCCGTCTTTAATTTCTAAAGAAAAGTGTTTAATTGCAGTTTTTTGAGTGCCAAAAAACTTGCTGACATCTGAAAAGATAATCATAGGCAGTTTCCATTAAAGCATTAAGCAGGCGTTTAGTCTAGAGTTTGGATGGGTGACTCGGCTTCAACTTCAATAACCTCTACTCGGCCGACGTCCATAAACCAACCAGATACTCGAGCCTTATTGGTTTCACCCCAAACCTTAATTTCCATTCCTGCAAAATCGTCTAAATCGGTTACGGAAGAGGTTAAAGAAATAGTTTGGCTCTCACCACCTTCTCGTAGTAAACGATGTGATCCTTCACCGTCAATACCTCCCTTTTCTAAATAACCCTGGGCACTATCAGAAAAAGTGTCTTTATCTGTGACGCCAAAGAAATCACCAGCTTTGATTGTTTCAGTATCACTAGCAACTTGAGCAACATTACCCTCATTAAGATTAGATTTACCTTTGAGTTGAGCGCTGCCATAACCAGTTAGTGTTCCGGCAACGATGGCTACTATAGCAAAAATGATAAATTTCTTTTTTTGTTTTTTGGTCATTTTGTTCTTGTCCTGTCTGTTTTCTTCTATTACTAGGTCATCATCCAAATTTTCGATAATAGTATTTGGAGAATCTTGATTTTCTTCAATTTTATCGTTTTCGTCAATATGTGTTTGATTGATTTCTGACATAAAAATTTCCTTTAGACCTTTATTGTAAAGCAATTTACTGACGAATTAAAGCTAAAATGAATTGATCCAAATCTCCATCCAAAACATCGGCCGTTTGACTGCTTTCTACTTGAGTGCGAGTATCTTTGACCAACTGATATGGGTGCAATACATAGTTGCGAATTTGAGTCCCCCAACTAGCGTGATGATGTTCACCTTTTTCCTTAGCTAAAGTATTTTCCAATTGTTCTTCTTGGATTTTAGCCAATTTAGCTTTTAAAATTTTTAGCGCTCGTTCTTTGTTTTGAATTTGACTGCGCTCTTCACGACATTTAACAGTAATGCCACTTGGTTCGTGGGTTAGTTCAACGGCGGTGTTAAGTTTATTAACCGATTGACCACCAGCCCCACCAGCTCTAGTAAAACTCCAACTTAAATCTTTGTCTTTCAACTCAATTTCTCGTTCATCTTCGATAATGGGCAAAACTTCTACTAAAGCAAAAGAAGTTTGTCGAAGATTGTCAGCATTAAAAGGACTTTGTCTAACTAGGCGGTGAGTGCCTTGCTCGCCTTTTAAATATCCGTAAGCATAGTCGGCTTCAACTTCAAAAACTGCTTCTTTAATTCCGGCATCTTCGCCGCGAGTTTCATTGACTAGGCGATATTTCCAGTTTTTGCGCTCGAAGTAGCGCTGGTACATTCGCTCAAGCATTTCTGCCCAATCCATGGCTTCTGTACCTCCTTGACCAGGATGAATAGAGATGATGGCTCCACATTGGTCAAATTTTTTGTTAAGATAGCGCTTGAGCTCCAGTTCTTTGAAAAATTTCTTTAATTCACTACTGGCTTTTTGTATGTCTTGTTTAATTTCTTCGCTTGATTGGGAGTTTTCGCTTTCTTCTTTTAATTCAAGAAAGGTTTGTAAGTCCTCAAGTTTTTGCTTAAGTTCTTTTTGCTCATCAATAATGCTTTGAGCCCTTTTTTGTTTTTGAATTTCACTTTGAGCACTTTCTTTTTGCCAAAAATCGGGGTCAATGGTTGCCTCTTGTACTTGTTGAACAATTCTTTTTTGCTCAGCGACATCTAAACTAGCCAATAATTTTTGGGCGTTTTCAATTAATTTTTCAATTGCTTCATCAGTCATGATCTTATTCTAACCGATCTCCGGTCAGAGTCCAGCTTTTTTCTAGTTTTTTATCAAGATAAAAATAAACAGGAATTTCATCAATGCCTGATTGTTTTTGTATCTCAAAATTATCGTGAACAAAATTCTGATCTATATCAACTAAAATATTCAATTGACTTTGTTCGGGAACCGAGATTAAAAAACTTAATTCTAAAAATTCTTGATCGAATTGGTTAAAATAGGGTTGAGTATTGAAGTCAATGTCTTTTAATTCTTTATTTTCATTCAAACTTTGAACTTTTTTAATTTTTACCTCAGGAGCTAAATAAATCCGTTGATAATTGACGTAAGCTAGGTGATTAGCCATATTAAGTTCGGGATTAGTGTTAATTGTCGTTGGTTTTTGATTTTGATTGATAAATTTAATAATGATTTGTTGTACCTGACCGTTGTCTTGGTAGAAATAAAATTCTCTATCGATCGAAGCATTGGCCTTATTGATGGCAACATTGCTTTCAACGCTATAAAAATAAAAATTATCTAAGTTTTTTCTTACTAGTTGGCCAGCAAAACCTTGTTTTCCCCAAATTGTTTCTAGTTCTTTGTTCTGACTATAAATTTGGATATTTTTGTTATTTAAGTTAGCTAAAAATAATCTAATCAAATCTAATTTTTCCCGATCACTTAATTGACTAAGTTTGTTTTCTAAAGCTACCTTGCTGTGATTGAGAAAATTAGCTTTTTCTTTTGATCCAGCAAAGAAATTTAAACGGTCACTTCTGGCTATTTGGGCAAAATTATTGGCATCAATAGCCTTTTCATAATCTGGAAGATGAATGGGACCGGTCCAAGCTAGTAAATTTTCAATGAAATTTAAATTAACAAAAATTAGACCATCAATTTTTTTATTATCTAGATAAGAACTGTTGTTTGCAATGTTTTGCCAGAGATTAGTGATTTTTTGGGCACTAACTGCCAATTCTGGCCACCAATTAGCATCTTGAATTAGTAAGCCCTTGCCTTCGCTGAGGTATTCGTGATGTCCAGCTGGGCTTTGGGGAAAAGTGTTCTGCTGACCAGCGACTGTGTAGATATCTTGAATGGGATTTAGTTTTAACACTCCATGTGAAAACTCAAGAAAAAAGTAAGAGCCCGTGAAACCTCCAGTTGCTCTTAGTTCGTCGCTATTTTGGAGGAGTACTAAATAATTGATTTTTTCGCTCAAAAAATGCGATAAAATAATGT
>CAYXJQ010000005.1:0-7241 GCA_964464985.1 uncultured Pseudomonadales bacterium
CGCCACCCAAGGAGCTAATCAAACAGATTTGGCTCAAACTCCAGACAAGGCAGCCACTCAACCACGTTCAGTTACTGGTTTAAAGCAAGAACTAATTAAAAGACCAGTTGTTGACGTTTTAGACACTTTTAAGGCGATGTTTGACCCCAATCGCTTACTTAATATTCAGCTTAAAACCCCAGAAGAACAAGCTAAGCAAAAAAAAGTAGCTGCTCGTTGGCAGCAGCTAACTGAAGCCGAACAAGCTGAGGCCAAGCGCTTGTATGAAGCAAGTTTGGCAAAAAAACGTCAAGAACAAGAAGCTGAAGAACAAAAAAAACAGCAAGAAGAAGAGGGTAAAGCTCAAGAATTACCAATTCCTCAAGGTCGACAAACTGGTTTTCGGGGTTTTGGGGGAATGTCTGGCTCTGAAAAGGCCAAGACAAATTTACAGCGCCAGCGCACAACCTTGACTGGAGCAGAATAAGTTTTTTAATGCTAAAATGAACTAGTCATGAAACTTTACAATACTGCTTCGCGATCAATTGAAGAATTTCAAGCACAAGAAGAAAACTTTGTTAAACTCTATGCTTGTGGTCCGACTGTTTATGACTACACCCATCTTGGTCATTTACGCAAATATGTGCTAGATGATATTTT
The DNA here is from genome assembly GCA_964464985.1 of uncultured Pseudomonadales bacterium. GTDB lineage: Bacteria > Patescibacteriota > Microgenomatia > UBA1400 > PJMF01 > JAAZKO01. Next base: position 640 of record CAYXJQ010000005.1, read on the forward strand.
GGTGCGAACACTGCGCCACGCTGATTATGAGGTCAAGCACGTGCAAAACATTACTGATGTTGGTCATCTAGTTAGTGATGATGATGTGGGTGAAGATAAGCTAGAAAAGGGTGCTAAAAAATATGGTACCGATGCAGAAGTTTTAGCTCGTCGTTTTGAAGATTACTTTTTTTATAGTATGGATTTGTTGGGGGTGTTGCGACCGAGTCTTAGCTGTCGTGCCACCGATCATATTCAAGCTCAGTTAGAAATGGTTTTGACGCTGGAGAAAAAAGATTTGACTTATGTTATTGAAGGCGATGGTGTTTATTTTGATACTAGCAAAATTGATGATTATGGAAAGTTAATTAATCAAGATCCAAAATTAGCCAAGCAAGTTTTAACAGCCCAGCGTGAGGGCGAGCGTGTTGACAAGGTGCCAGGACGAAAAAATCCAACCGATTTTGCCTTGTGGAAGTTCGAGCGTCCAGGAGAAAATAGACAGATGGTTTGGCCTAGTCCTTGGCACGAACGTAGTTTTCCAGGTTGGCACATTGAGTGTAGTGCCATGTCACTTGAACACTTGGGTGATCAAATTGACATTCACACTGGGGGAATTGATCATATTAACATCCATCACACTAATGAAATTGCTCAAACTGAAGCTGTAACTGGTAAAAAACCCTTTAGTCGCTACTGGGTGCATCACAATCACTTATTTATTGAGGGCCAAAAAATGAGTAAGTCACTCAATAATTTTTATACAATTGACAATATTATTGAGCGAGGATTTTTACCTAAAGCCTTAAGACTGTTGTTTTTGATGAGTCATTATCGCAGTGAGCAAAATTTTACTTGGGATAGCTTACAAGCTGCCCATAAAGCTTATTTGAAGTTGGCTTACTTCGTTTTAAAATTGCGAGCTAATAAAGAGAATCGAGAAATTGAACTAGCTGATTTTCCAGGAGCGATGCAATTGCAGAGTGATTTTTTCGCAGCTATGGAAAATGATCTCAAGACAAACGAGGCGTTAACGGTGCTTTGGGAGTTATTGAAAAGTGATTTAGATGCTGATGTTTTGTACCGATTAATTATGGAATTTGACCAAGTTTTGGGACTGGGTTTGGCGGGTCTCAGTGAAGAGTATTTGATGAAATCTTTGCGCCAATCATTAAACAAAAAAATAATTGATCCGGATTTAGCTCAAAGTTTGGGTTTGGAAGTAGAGGGTCTGCGTTTGTCAGATTTACCAGCCCAGGTGCGACATTTGGTGGAAGAGCGCCAAATTGCACGTCAAGATAAAGATTTTGCTAAAGCTGATGAGTATCGAGCGCAAATTAAAGAACATGGGTTTGAGCTTTTAGATATGGAAAACGACGAGCTTTTAATTCGAAAGATTTAATTTAATTTATTGTTTTTTTTAATTTTTTTATTTCAGCAATCTAGTTTTTTTAAATCTCCACATTCTTCTCTAATAGAAAAATATCCCTGGCTAGAAACGATTAAGTGATCAATCAAACTAATACCCATGGCTTCTGCTAGTTGTGCTAATTTTTTACTAACCAGCAGATCATTTATTGAGGGCTCTAGATTTCCCGAAGGGTGGTTGTGAACCAAAATTAGGTTGCTGGCTTGAAGCTGAAAAGCAATTTCAAAAATTTCTCGACCCTCTAGATAGTTAAAGTTTAATCCTCCGATGGTAATAACTTTTTTGAGTAATAGTTCTTGCTGGCCATTAAGAAAAAAGGCCAGACAGTATTCTTGTTTTTTGTTTTTCAATTCAGAACAATGATTGAAGACTTGAAGAGGAGAGCGCAGCGGAGTGGAATTTGATTCTAGAATACTTCTTCTGCCTAGCTCAATGGCAGCAATGATTTTTGTTGCTTGAGCAAAAGCAATGCCCGGCGTGTTTTGTAAATCTTTAAGCAATTGCTGTTCTTGATTTAATTTTTTGACTGTAAACAGTTCATGAAATGTTTTTAGGGGGAATTTTTTTAAAATTTTTTTGGCCAGATTTAAAACAGGTAGGTTCTTATGACCGCTACTTAAAATAATGGCGAGTAATTCTGAGTTACTTAAGCTAGTTGTGCCCGAATATTGGAGTTTTTCTCTGGGACGATAAGTCGGAATGAGGGCTTCTTTTTGTAAAGACTTTGATTTATTTACTTGCTGACTCACTCTTTAATCTTAATAAAAGAAAATGACACCAATGGTGACGAAATTTTGTTTTGCTGTTTATCTGCGCAAAATTTCGATTAGTAGTTTAAAAGTCCGAAGATTATGCAAAGTAGCTAGGCGCCAAGCGCTACTGTCCTTTACCTTGAAAAGGTGGTGTAAATAAGCACGACTGATCTGATTTTTTTGGCAAATTGGACAATCACAGTGTTCACTAATTGTTTTTAAGTCTGTACTGTATTTTCCTTGTCCAATATATAGATAGTCAAAAAGTTGATCAAACTCTTTGTTGTCATTAATCTTTTTTAAATCCTTTTGAGTTAATTGTTGGGGGTCTGTTTTGAATACGTAAAGTCGTTGATGACGGGCGTCTCTAGTTGGTAAAACACAATCAAAAAATTGATAACCCATAAAAAATAATTGCACTATGTTTTCTAAACTGCCCACACCCAGAGCAAAACGTGGGTTTTGATCAGGTGTTAAATCAGCATTAAATTGAGAAAGTTGATAATCAAATTTGCCATTGTCATCAATTGGCCAACCACCCAGACCATAAAGATCAAAGCCAATTTCAAGTAAAGCATTAGCGCAGTATTGGCGCCATTTTTGATGATTATGTCCCTGAATAGGAGCGAGAAGTAAGGGATGAGGCTCCAAGCTCTTTTTTTGTTGAAGTTGTTTATCAAATTCAGCCTTAGTACGCTCCGCCCAAGCAATGGTTCTTTTTACACTTTGCTCTAGACGTGTCTCATCTGCCTCTGGTGGGCTAAAATCATCAAGAGCAATTTTAATATCACTGCCAATAGTAAATTGTAAACGAATGGAATCTTCTGGAGTAAAAAGTTTTTTCTTTTGTTTTTTAGGTCCGGTATATAAGACCACACCTTCATCAGTAATTTTTCCCAGATTAGGATTTTTTTGAATTAGAGAAAAAAGTTGAAAACCACCTGAATCAGAAGCTAAAAAACCGGGCCAATTCATCAATTTTTTAAGACCACCAACCTCTTTTAATATTTTTTCCCCTGGTTGATTAATTAAATGGTAGGTATTAACCATTAACCAATCTAGGCCAATATCTTTGAGATCACTAGGTCCCAAACTTCGCACCACACCAAGAGTGGCATCTGGCATAAAGACTGGTAAGTTGGTGAGCAGTGCTTTTGAATTTTGATAATTACTGAATTTTTCCATCAGGCCTATTTTACTTGATCTGGTATAATAATTCATCTCAAGAAATTATTAATTAATAAAGAAGGATAAAATGTCTCAGAAAAAAACAGTCAAGCGACTTACTCGCTCAAAAACAGACAAGAAAATTGCTGGTGTGGCTGGCGGTATCGCTAATTACTTTGAAATTGATCCAGTGCTGGTGCGTCTCATTTTTGCTCTGACTTGTATTCCAGGTGGTTTTCCAGGAATTTTGGCTTACGTCATTGCTTGGATAGTGATGCCCTTGGAAAAATAATTTGTTTGGTGAAATAAACAAGAAAAAGCCCCATCTTTGCAGACGGGGCTATTTTTTACTGGCTGCTTTTGTACGCAACCCTTGCTTCCGCTAGGGAAGTCTTGGCTGCGTTCAGCTCCTCACGGAGCCGGCTCACCTCTTCCTGCGCATCAAAGTATGCGCAGGCTGCCTGATTGCCACGTAGGCAATCAGTTGAGACTTGGTTATTTCTGGTTGAAAACAAAAAATAACCAAGGACAACAATAGCGGTCAGTAATACCAGAATGGCAACACGGTATTTCTTTTCCATGCCGCCACCTCCTTTTTTCATTGCCGTTTGAATTTCCACAACTGCTTTAGCTGTGGTTCGACAATGCAAAGGCTATTTTACTATAAAACAGCAAATAATTCAATATTATAGGACACTTTAAACTATGCCATTTTTAAATTATTTTCAATGCTACAATAACTGCCATGAGTCAATTATCTATCGGCATCGTTGGTTTACCCAATGTTGGTAAATCAACTTTATTTAACGCCTTGCTTAAAAAACAGGTAGCGCTGGCTGCTAATTATCCTTTTGCCACCATAGAACCTAATGTTGGGGTGGTGGAGGTACCAGATTCACGTTTGCAAACTTTAGCTGAAATTACTCAAAGCAGTGAGAAACTAGAGTCTTTGCCACCCATCAAACACGCTTTGGTAGAATTTGTCGATATTGCTGGTTTGGTTAAAGGGGCCTCTCAAGGTGAAGGGCTGGGTAATCAATTTTTGGCTAATATTCGCGAAACTCAAGCCATTTGTCATGTGTTGCGTGCTTTTAGTGATGAAAATGTGGTGCGAGAAGGCAGTGTTTCGCCAATTGAAGATTTATCAACTATTCGCACAGAATTACAACTAGCTGATCTTGAAACCCTCAGTAAACAGCGTCCGCCAAAGGGTTCAGCAAGCAAGGAAGAAAAAATACGTTGGTCAATTATTGAAAATTTCAAAAAAACATTGGAGAGTGGTCAAAATCTTATTAATTCTAATCAAACAACCGGTCAAAGCATAAAAAGTTTTACTGAAGCCGAAGCCCTAGTAGCCAAAGAACTATGTTTATTAACTGCCAAGCCAGAAATTTTTGCCATCAATGTCGATGAAGATGCTCTGGCTAAAGCCGATACTTTAAGAGAAGAGTGGGCAAACAAGCTTGCTTTATTACCAGCGCAAATAGTGATTATTTCTGCTCAAATCGAAAGTCAATTAGCCACCTTAAGCAGCGAAGACCAGCAGGCCTATCTTGAAGATTTGGGTTTAAAGCAAAGTGGCCTAGAACGTTTAGCTCAAGTCGCTTATGAAACGCTAGAGCTACAAAGTTTTTTAACTGCAGGCGAAATTGAAGTTAAGGCTTGGACAATTAAGCAGGGTAGTAGTGCGCGTCAGGCTGCTGGTGTTATTCATGGTGATTTTTACGATAAATTTATTAGTGCCAAAATCATCAGCTTCAGTGAATTTATTGCCTTAGGAGGTTGGCAGGCTGCCAAAACAGCGGGAAAAATTCGTCAAGAGGGTAGAGACTACATTATGCAAGATGGAGATGTGGTTGAATTTATGATTGGTCGCTAAACTTATTTTCTTTTTTTTGAGAGTTAAAGCTGAGCTTGTTCAAGTAAACAAGTTTATTGTATAAATATATATACAAGTTTATGCCAAGAGATTTTGTAGCTCCAACACCTGTTTTCAGTGACGAACGAGAAAAGCCTCCAAGTCCGCCCACCTTAAATGCAGCAGAAATAGCCGATCACACGGATCTTTCGGAGTCAGAAGTAAAAGATGAATTAGCAGTGGACGATAAAGAAAAAGAAACACCAGGTGAGGGAAAAGAATCTGAAGCTCAATTTGTGGCAGAGATAGTGCCACATCTAGAACATACTCTTAGAAAATTAACAATTGAGTCTCAAGAAAATCCAGACAAACCAAATGAAAAAATTAATAAAACTCTCAAATATTTTTTAACTGAGACAGAACACTCCACTTTAGAGGGTGAAAAAATAAAACAGACACCTGTGGAAAGAATAGCTAACAGATATTTTCCTTTGTTAGAGGGTGAAACCGATCCGGGTAAAATTGCAGAAATTAAAGAAAATATTAGTTTGCACGCTTCAGAAGTAGTGGCTTTGGCTTTTAGACAACAGCTTGATAATCCAGAAAAATATGTTTCTCATGGTTTTGATCATACCCTCAATGTGGCTGGTCAGGCAGAGAAAATTGTTGAGTCTAATCCTGAGGTTTTAGAAGCGATAAAAAAGAAATATGGTTTAAATGACGAGCAGGCTAAATTTGCCAATACTCTCGTGGCCTGGTTTCATGATTTTGGTTACCCAGCGGTTGGTGAAAGAGATAAAGCAGCTCACGCCATCACTGGTGCAGATATTATTGATTCCCCAAGAATTAGAGGTCTGCATAGACAGCTATTGGGTGGTGAAGAAGTAAATACAGATCTCTTATTAGCTGACCTCAAAGATTCAGTATTATTTCATGGTGCTGATAAAGTTGAACGTTCTTTTGATGCTAAATTTACTACAACTCACGGTGAATATTTGGTTGATAGTCAGAATGTGATTGAGATTTTTTCAAAAATCAGCAATGACCCAGGAGTTGAGGGTGAACAAAATAATTTATTGCAAATTTTTGTTAATTCAGAAGAGAGCAAAATTGAGTTAGAAACAGCCTTGCAAGAAGCCATCGTTGAGTATGGTTTAAAAACTAAAATTCCAGAAATAATTGTTGAAGATAAAGAATATATGGGAAGATCAGCAGATTTTTCAACTGCAAAAGACAAACTCATTGGATTGGAATATAAACCGGTAGATGTTATGTCAAGTCCTCTGCACGCCATAGTGAGGTTGGCAGATAATGTTGACATGACTGAAGCTCGGTTTTCTGAACTACAAAGAGAGCCAGCTTTCAGAGAGGTTTACCATCTTTTGGGTGACACGACACAACGTTTTGGAAATTTAAC
>CAYXJQ010000006.1:0-4066 GCA_964464985.1 uncultured Pseudomonadales bacterium
AGGCCACTTAAAAATCCCAGGGATGGGAAGAGCATAGATAATTAAACCAAGGATGGCTCCAGCTGCCAATTGGGCGAACTGCTTTAAAGTCATATCGCCGATGAGGCGAAACTCATAAGAAGCGATGTGTTGTGGTACCGGATGTTGTTCCATGGGCAGTCTTTTTTACTTTCTTTCTATTCTAAAGTGTGGCTAATTTCAGTTCAACTGTATATAAAGCAATCAATTAAGAACCTAAATAGAGCAATTTTAGATAGACTTTTATAAAAATTCGCCGAATTTATGTTATAATGGCTTCAAGATGTCCGAAGGCGGAGAAAATAAAGAAAATCCGATTAATCATGAATTAGACAATGAATTTGATTCATGGATTAAAAATAAAGAAAATGAAAAAGCAGAGAGAGAAAAAAGAATTAGTGAGAGTTTCTCAAGAATAGATAAACATTTAAAAAATATTGAAAAGATGTCAAATAAAGAAAAAGAGACAGGTCTAAAAGTTACTTGGGGAGAAATGCGAGAAGCCCTTCTGCAAAAATCTGACGATGGCAAGCCAATTGTTAAATCGGAATTTTTAATTAAAGCTGCCAAAAATTTATCTACCGCAAGTAAGAATCGTCTAGATGAATCAAACCTTAAGCATCTTCTTCAGCGCGTTGATGATGGGTATTATGGCGGTGAATTTGGAGAAGAAGAGTCGGCAATAATCGGTGGTGTAATAGATAAAAAATTAACAGAACTCAAAGAAGCTGTACAAAGAAGAGAGATTTTTAAAGGCATAAACCCTTCTGAATTAGCCGAAGAGAAAAGTTTAGCAGAATTTTATAAGAAAAGGATAAACCAAGAGAAAGAATTAGATGATATTTTTAAAAAAGAAGAAAAAGAATTAACAGATTCGGATAGAATAAGAGCAATTGAATTAATAGAATATTTATATAAGCAGCCTTTACCGGAGATGGATTTGAGTTTTCTTGGCGGTTCTTCAGAGAAACCACCTAAAGTTGAAGAAATTGGAGTTGAAGCCTACAGAGAATGGTTTGAAGATAAAATCCATGCGCTTTTAGAAGAATATCCGGATCAAAACTTTGAGACTAATTGGACTCTTACTTACACTATCCAACAAGCTGTTAATAATCTTTGGCCAAAAGATGGTAAAGATGAATTTACTTATAAAATTAAGGATGTTAACGGTCAAGAGATTATTAAAAAAGACAGTTATGCCAGATTAAGAAAGGAATTAGCGTTAAAATTAGAATCCTATCGAGCCGTTCATAATTTTATTTATCTTTATCGAAGAGTTCCCGGAATAGCCGAAGCTATTGGACCAGCTGGGCTATTAGAAACAAAATATTTACAATGTCTTTTAAGCGAGAGGGGTAAAGACAAAGATGGAAATGATTATGGCGTTGCTCAAGCCCTAAGAGATTTCTATACACTAGGGGGGAAATATAGAGAATTGTCAAAAGAATATGGGGGAGACGAATTAATAGATGAACAAAAAAAACTTACTAAAGAGGCGGAAAATGAACAGGGTAGAAATTGGCAAAAACGGGTTGCTGGTGCTCTTTATAGTGCTTTTCAGGGAGGCGGTAGAGATGGTCATTTAGTTCTTAATGAAGGTGGTGATTTTTTTACTGGTCGTTTATATAATATGCCTGATTGGGCGAAAAGACTTTGGGAAGAGACATGGAAAAGAAGTCCTTGGCCCGGTTTATATAAAGCCCTAGATTTAAAAGTAAAAAACTTCTGGAGTGATACCCTTGGAAATTATACAACCGAAGAGTTGAGAAAACTAGGAATAAGAAGAGAAGATATCAATGGGAGTGAACTTGAAAAAGAATGGGTTGAAAAAGAAAAAAATGGTAAGAAAGAATTGAAAATGGAAATAATAGGTAAATGGGTTGAAAAAGAAAAAAATGGTAAGAAAGAATTGAAAAAAATGGATGAACATGATGACAGAACCGAGATTTACCGATTTGATAATGCTGATTTTGAGAAAATTGATTTGGCTGGAAACAAAAATATCACCCCTGACCATTTAAAGCATGTTATTCTAGATTTAGAAGAAGCCGATACAATCAGAAAAATGATACTTAATCCCAAGGGTTTGCTTGATAATCCAGGGTTTAGTCATATCAATGTTATGTGGGAAAGATTTAAACACCTTAAAGGGAAGAAAAGATCTGAATGGTTTGCCGGAGTGATAAAAGAATTAATTTGGTTCTTTAGAGATAGGACTGCTCCTTGGAGCGACAGTCTCCCATCAAGAATGAGAAAAGGCCCAGCTAAAGAAGTTTTTCCCTATTTTACGCCTATGACTGATGAACAATTGACTAATGTTGTTTGGGCTTTAACGCCCCCTCTTCACAGAGAAGATGCAAATAATGTTTTAAATAAAGCAATTGGACCAAAAAAGAGAAGGACGTTTGTTAGGGGAGTAAGAATTGGTGTAGAGACAGTTGGTTCAATGGCAATTGAGGGAATTAAAGCAGCATTGGGTTTAAAGTAGTTTTTTTAAATTTAAGGAGTTCCTTGTTGGGGCTTATATTTTTCCGCTGCTGCGTCAACCTTCGCTTTTCTTTTACCTTCCTGTTCTATTGTCATCCCTGACTTTTCTTTAAAGGTTTCCCATCCTTTCTGAGTCATCCTTGCACCTATTGATCCATATTCTCCTATGGCTGTTTCGAATTGGAAGGGTTTCTTAGTAATGAAGGCCTGTATTATGTCTGAAACCTTGGGGGCAAGAAGAAGCATCCCTAGGCCAATAAAAGGAAAAAGGGCATTGACTAATTGAGAGGAATCTTCTCTCCAGAAGAAAATACCACTTAAGAAAAAGTCTTTCCAGATTGACTCTATGGTTAAACCTGAAGCTCCTACAAAAATAAAATAAGAAGCAATGTAGAAAATAGTAATCATTGTTGGTAAAACCGCAATGTTTGCCAAGAGGTCCTTAAACCAATCAGTAATGGCACTGCTACCTGGTAAAACACCAACTAAAATTCGGAAAGGAGCGAAAATTAAGTTAATAACGATCATGGTAAAAGCCTTAAGAAGAGTCCACAGGCAACGGAAAAGAGCAATGACTAAAACAATAGAAACAATAAGCATAATCAAAGGAGTCAAAACAGTAAAAATCGCCCAGGAGAAAAGTATAAAGACGATAATAGCCCCATTAACCGTCATGAGCGTATTAACTAGAGGTCTGGTTAATGTTCCTTCAGCATCAAAAGCGTTGGGAATAAAAAAGTGGCTAATACTCCCCGCCCAGTTGTTTTGAAGATTAGCCCAAAAATGAGACCAACCTTGGATATCTTCAAAAAGACCATCAAAAATACCAGCAATAATACCAATAATCCAGTAAGCGATGTTAATCATAAAGCCGACAATGGCGTAAGAAAAAGTAATTAGAAGAAGGGCGATAACGATTTTAGGTAAGGCGGATTGAATGGTAATTACAGCTTGGGGAGAAATTTTCACCCGGAACATAATGGCAAAGCCCATCAGAACTAAAATTATGGCAAAAAAACCATAGCTGATATTGCGGAAACTCATCCAAATTTTTTGTGTTGCCTGCAGAGCTGTAAAACCAGAGATGTTATATGTAGCTTCAGCGTAAGTGGTTTTAACGATCCCAAGTTTTTTGCCTAAATGGGCCATATATTCTACGCCTGAAGCAGGAGGATGAGCGTAAAGAGCCGCAATTAGCAAACCAGTACTTTGGGCTAAGCCGATTTCTTGGGGTTCGGCGCGTGAGTAAAGTTCTTCTGGATTATCAAAAGGATTTAAAGTGCCAATGATCATATGGATAATGGCTGCCGGGATAGCTTTCATAGTTTCATTAATAAAGCTTTGCAGATTCATGGAGTCTTCTTTTATAGCTGAATTAAATTCAAAAAGATAATTGGGGTAGTCAACTGACTGATAAGCTAAAGCGGGTTTAACACTAAAAGAAAGAACTATAAAAAAGAGAAGCGCACTGATAATCAGTTTTCTTTTTGATAGAATTTTTTCAAACATGGCAGATTTATCTATACTTACAATCTACAGTTTATAATTAGTAATTTCAACT
>CAYXJQ010000007.1:0-36878 GCA_964464985.1 uncultured Pseudomonadales bacterium
TTTTAAAAAACTCTTTTTAAAGTCTGGTTCGGAATCGATTTTTTTAAAAAAAGCTTCTGCTTCTTCACTAGACAGATTTTCCAATTGTTTTTGAAGATTTACTGGAATGTCTGCAGCACTAATATTGAGTTTTTGAGCCAATTGATCTTGAGTTAAGGTTTGATTTTGATTTTCTTCTAATCGATCTTGAATTTCTGCAATGTCTCTGTCACTTCTAGTTAATTTACCGAGTTCTGTAGCAAAAAGTTGTCCACCCCTGATATCAGTCATTACTTTTAGTGCTATGTCTTTAGAAAAAGCAATTCTCTGAGATGGGTTATTAATCAAATCTTCTAAATCATAACGACCGCTAGCAAAAAGATTTTCAATCTTACTAAAGCTAATTCCTAATAATTGTTGTCTGGTTTCCAATGATAGTTGATTAAAATTAGGGATTTGCTCAAACCCCATTTTCGTTAATTGCTCTTGTGAAAGATTGGCAAATTGGATTTGTAAAGATTGATTGACGGCAATAATAGCTAATGAACGAATATAGAGTTTAGAGCGATTATCGAGACGAGCTAAATTAAATTCGCTGGAAAAATCTTCAGGAAGGGTCTGTCTTATTTCTCCAATTTTTTCTTCTTTGTAAATTTCATCTCTGCCTTCCTCTTGCTCATTCTCTTCTATGACTTCTTGAGGGCTAGCATCTTGTTTTTTATCTTCGGGCGAGAGTTTTAAAGTTGTGTCATCAGTTTTCTCTTCTTTTTCGGAAGTTTTTACATCTGGTTTTTTTTCTTTTTGCTGATCGATAATGCTGAGCATGGGTTCAGCTAAATCAGTGCCAACTCTTCTCCAAAGGGGAAAGCTTTCTTCTAATTTATTTAAATCTTTGAGTAAAATCTCTTTAGAACTTGGTTTATTTGCTAAGCCAATTTGGTTAAAAAAATCTCTACCTAGTTTAGTTAAGGCTTGTTTACCATCTTGATCAATAAATTTAGCTAATTGAATGCTGCTTTGTTCTAGAAAAGCAATAAGATCACTTAAAAATAAACTGTTTTTTAAAATTTTATTTTTTTGTCTATTTAATTCATCAATTATTTTTTCTTTTTGTTTGGCGCCTATTGTTTTGTCTTGAGAAACCTCAGTTATCAAATTTAGCTGAGCTTCAATCTTGCTTGCTTTTTCTAATCTGAAAGTTTTACCACTGAAGCCCATGACTAAAAATGGTAAATTGAAGCTTTTGCCGAACTTTTGAGGAAGACCTTGACTAAAAAAGTTACCACAAAAAGCAATAATAATTTCAAGTTCATCAAAGTTGAGATTGTTTTGACTGGCCAACTGTTTAAGTTCGAGGCGCAAGTTTTTATGATTCTCAGCCATATTTGCATTATAGACAGAAATTTAATGAGTGACTAGGCAAAAAAAAATAAAAATAGTATAATTTGTTTAACAATATGGGGAGTGATATGGGTTTTTCACCAGAAAAAGGTTTTTTTAGAGGGCCTAATAAAGGGTCGGGTAATGGGGGTGGTATTAAGGATGATGAAAATCAATCTGGGACAGAGGAGGAGCAGAAAGACAAGCTTGCAGAAGCAATTACTCAATCTAAAGAAATTATAGAGCAATTAATCGCTTTTGATGATGTTGTAGAAGAAGATCCAGGGGTTTTTAGAAGACGTGGAGATGAATTTAATTCCTTAAATCTGTCTTCAAAAATTAAAGCTTTGAAGAATAGGTTGTTGTTTGCCAAAGGAAGGCAAGCGCTGGGCGATAAAGATAAATCAGACAAAATAGAGGCTTTGTCTAGAGACATTGATCTTATTGAAAATTTACACCAAGTTTGTTCGGCTATTTTTAGGGAAGGGATTGATAAAAGTGTTGATGAAGAGAGCGGTTCATCAGGTCGTTCAAAAACAGAGCTAAAAGATGAAAAAGAGGAAAAAGTTGAAAAACAATCCAAAAGCGAAACTTTAATTTCTAGGCTAAAAAAAGAATTTGGCGCTATAAAAAAAATTATAGATCTTACGTCATCTCATGGTGGGAAAATTACTGAAGATGAGGCTGAATCCTTGATTGCAGATTTAAATAGTATCGTTAATTCTTATATTGATCCGGCGATCAGGCGCACTCACAATCGCAACATATTAAAAGAAATTTCACTAAAAGAAAATGATTTAAAAAAGGCTTCTGAAGAAGGAAAGCCTGAATATGAAAAAGAAGCAATCGCTGATGAGTTAAAAAGGCTTCGATCTGAACGTAATAATCCACTAACACTTTTGTCTCAGGAGTTTACAAGTGACGAGGTTAAGGAAATTAAGAGCGTCTACAATAACTATGTTGAAGAAATCAAAAAAGATACTGCTAAGAGAGATGATGAAAAGCTGTCTGAAAAGAAGATGCTAGCAAGAGCCAAAGAATTGTTAGAAACTCCAGAATTTACAGAATTTAATAACGCCCTAAGATCTTTATTGGCTGATTTAAAAAACCTTAGTCCAGAAGATTTGGAAAATCGCTATGTTAGATTAACTGAGCTTTGGCGACAAACGGGGATTAAACACTCATATTTTAATAAAATTTCTACTTTTGGAGATGAAGGGACTAGTCTTCATCATCGTTTTAAAACGATGATGAAAAAAATTGAAGAAATTGAGGTTGTTTTAGCCGAATCAGTTTGTAAAATAACAAGCTTTGACTTCCAAGAAGTAGCTGACCAAATTAAAAGAGATAACTTAGACTTTTTTCGTTTTGCAGACTCAAGAGATCCAGGAAATGAAGTTGATCGGGAAAAATTAGAATTACTCGCTAAGTTTAAATATTGGTGTTTTGGTAGTGTCTTTAACAATGAACATATAGTTAAACAAATTGCTAATGAGGTCGGAACATCAATGGTTGATTTAGAAACAAACGAGGAGGTTTTCAAAGTTTTATTTAATTTATTAAATAATGCCAATCGCGGCATCATTGATGAGGTTAAAATCAATAAGATGGACCTGATGGAGTTAATGGGTTCTTTTCCGAAAGAAGAAGTAGAATCTTGGGTAGTTGCCATTTATAAAGAAGTTGGCAAATTAGAAGTACGCCGTAAGGAGATAAAGGTTGAATTGCAAACTTATTTTGCCAGTTTAACTCTTGAAATAAATAATTCGGCAGCAGGTAATCGAGCCGGTCTATATGATGAGTGGGCTAGTAAAGTGATGAGGAGAGATGAACTACTTTTGGCCACAACTTATAATCCAGAATATGGCTGGTTGATTAGAGATTTGCTTGATGATCTAATGTATATAGCTTCCCTTAACAAAGACGAAGTGATTGTTAAGCGTTTGGTTTCGCAACCTATTTTAAATAAACTTTTACCTAAGCAAAAATATGATCACGAAGGAAATCCAATAGAATGGGATTATGGCAATGATAGTGAACTAGTGGAAATAAAACAAAAAGTTAGGGCTACTTACGAAGATGTTCGGCGGGCTAAGGCCTTAGACATGAAAGTAGCAGATTATTTAAAGAGAAAGTTGGAGAGTATGGGAGAAGAAGTTTTGTATCTCCCAGATCACACTAACAAACTTATTACATATAATAGCTTGGCACATAGTGAGACTGGAAGAGACAATTTGTCTGCTGCAATTGATATTTTGATTAAACGAATGAGCGAAAAAAACCCTGACAAATTTGCTCAGTTAGATGATGAGGCTCTAGAGAAAACTAAAATTTTTACCGACCGGTTATTCTTTATGTTTGACTATTTAACAATTATTTTGACTGATTTGCAAAAAAACACTCGTACGAGATCTCATAATGGAGCTATTGAAGACGTTGATAGAATTGCTCTGATAGATATAATTGCTTCGGTGATGCATCGAAAATTTAGGTATCCAGGTAACTATACAGAAGCGATGGCAGTTTTACTTTCTTTAATGGAGCCCCTTAATAGTTCAAACAATCTATATCATCAATCTAAGCCCCAAAAAGAAACTACTCAAAATCCAGTTTACAAATTTAATAGAGGTCCAGACGGGGAGCTTAGACCGGTTGACTCCGACTATGAGTTTTATTTTGGCAAAGCAAGCGACACCCATCGTGTGGAAGAAGCTGGAGAGGAAGTTGTCAAATATGTTAGACAAGATGCTCGACACCTTAATGTGCTGCAGCGTCTATTATGGGAGTATTATGAAAAAAAATTCGATGTTATTAATAAAGTTCCTTTAATTAGGCAGCGTGGTGCTTGTGAAGCACTTGGTTTTTCGACTCGACAAATCTTATTTTTAAATCCTGCTGAGTGGAATAGGGGTGGAAATCCGGAAACAATTTGGGATTATCAAAATGGCTTGATTGATGGCAGTGGTAGTTTAGCCAAGGAGAGTAAGGCTAAAGAAGGTTTTCCAAGAAACTCAAATGGTGAATTAGAAATTGAAAGCGAACCCTTAGCTTTGGAAAAGATTGATGACTTTGTTAATAAGTCAAAAGAAGAGCAAGTTACAGAATTTATCCTTTATATTACAGCCGAAGAAAAAGGACTTTTAGGGATATTGGAGCGACTTTATGCACCAACTGCCAGCGGAGGTCTCATTTCTAAAGACGAACTATTTTCTAATAAAGGAATTATCGATAGTTGGTTTAAGGCTTGGGGTAGAGTTAAAATGTTTCCAAGTCCTGTAGTCAGAGAAGCCTTTGTTACTATGAGTTATTTTATAATTATGAGAGCTTTACATGTGTTGGAAGAAGTTTCAGGTAAAGATTCAGACATTGATTCTGCAAAATTTGTTTGGGAAGAGCTAATCAATACTTTAGAAGCTCACTTGCGAGATGAGGGGGGATTAGCTGCATATGACAAGGAACTGGCAACTTTAATTAATCTTTTTTGCGAAAAACCACTTTATGGATTGGAGAGGAGCGGTATTAAAGATCTTGAAAAACCTAAGCCAGTTAGAATTAGAAGAGCATATCATGAAGATTATCGCAGGAACGATATTAGAGGAATTGAATATAAACATTTAGCAGAAGAAACTGGACCCTCAACTGACTGTCTTAATGATGGGACCAATTTACGTTGGAGCAAAAGAGTAAGTTATGTTATCAGTAAATGGTTATATGATCGCTATCTAAAGACTCAACCTAATTTAACATATGAGCGTCCAGAGTTTGAATATGATTGGCTTAGAAATAAAAGAGTTCCAAAAGGGATGCTTAAGAGGTGGGAGAGTAGTTTTAGAGGATCACTGGGTATCTTACCTAGAGACAGAGCAAATCTAGAAGCTGCAATTAGGGGAGAAAATGTTGATTATGATCGTTCGCCTATTCCTCCAAAGGGAGACCCCTTAGTTCAAGTTAAAGAGGAAAAATAAACACCTTCACACACATTACATGATTGTTGCAAGATTATTAATAGTCTTGTATTGAGGCTTTTCCAACGTCTTCTTGTATCTTATCTTCTTTGGTTCTATTCTTTTCTTCCTCTGCTTGTTTGGCGGCTTCTTTTTCACTTTCCTGATTTTCTAAGATTCGACGCATGTAGTCTTCTGTATTTTCAGCATCCCAAAATCTTCCTTCACTCATTCGATCAATATTTTGTCTCACCTTTTGACCAACTTTATATCCTCTTTGACCACCTCTTCTTACGCCACCAACCATTTCTCCTGTTTTTTGATTTTTATAGCCACTACCAAGGACATTTCTAATCTCTGTCATAACATCTTCGCGTTCTTTTCCATCCATTTCCATTATTCCAGCTATACCTCCACTTCTCCTTAAAACGGAGTCTTTGTCAGCTAATAAATGTGCTGCTGATTTAGCTCCACCCAGCGCACTGCCTCCAATGGCACCAGCAACTGGTAGGGTAACTTCTCCCTGTTTTATTCGTTTAAAAGCTGCTTCAGCCAAATTACCCATAATTCCTTCTTCAACTCCCAATTTTTTCTTTGCTTCTTTCATAATTTCTGGAATGACTATTAGTATGCCAATTCCAACTAGGGCTGGAAAGGCCGCCCCTTGTCCAGAACCCAATAGGTAAGGAGGCATAAAACCACCAACGCTTGCATCATTAAAAGTGTAGCCGGAAGATGTCAACATTCTGTTAACTAAAAGGCAAATTAAAATTAGAGGCCACATGACTAAATTACCTGTTAAATTTTTAATCCAAGACAAAAAGGTGTTTTTTCCAGGAAAAGCACCTACCATTAAAATTATAGGAGCAAACACTACCTGCAGGATGATTGCAATGTAGCTTTTTAAAAGCTCAAGAAAAATTTTAAAAGCGCTAATTAAAATAGCTAATCCAATAATCATAATTGCTGATAATGAAGATAGCCAGCCTAGTGCAGCAACGACAAAACCATCTCCCAATAATCCTGCCATTAAATTTGTTAATGCATCTCTAACAGTGTCTCCAAAGCTATTAAACATAGCTCCGATTAAAGTGAAGATATTTCCAGAAATTAAATCACGACCTTCTCCTTGAAACAAAGTAACGAGCATAAACATTAGTAGGTACATTAGATCAATTAAAAAGCCGGCAATCGCGTAAGAAAAAGTGACGGCCAGCATTGCTACTATAATACTAGGAATCGCTTGTTGAACAGTAATGGCAGCTTGACCAATTTTAGCTCTAAACATAATCATAAAGCCAATTACTAAAAATATGATCACAAAAAACAAATAAGCAACATTGCGAAATTGTTTCCAAGTTTCCAGAATTGGATCTAGGGCGGCAAATCCAAGCCCCTGCGCCTGAGCTTGGGGAATTATTTTGGCGTTTTGTAAAACATCTGCCATGTAAGTAATTGAACTTGCAGGAGGATCGTACATGGCAACAATACCGCTATTAACCACACCAATTAAGCCCGGACCAACGCTTTCCCGTAACATGCTACTTACGGTAGCCTCTTCCTCTTCAGGAGCACCTAAAATGTGAAGATTAATGACATTCATTACATTAGAGGTTGTTTCTGTCACATGTTTTTCGCCACTTACTCCTTCTTGTAGGAGGCTAGTTTGCATGTTGTCGCTGGCTTCTTTTGATCGAAATTGAGCTTTTAACCAATCCCAAATACTTGCTTGAGCTGGTTTGATTGTCATCGAACAAGCAATAAAGAAAGTAAGAACAAAAATCAATAGCCGAGAAATAGGTTTTCTCATACAAGGTATATTTTAATCGATTGTTGTCTTATGTGTAAAGTGAAGTTTTATATTGCGCTTGACAAGATATCAAAAAGTATTTAACAATATCAAAGATGATCGATCAAAACCAAATAAGTCGTCTGTTAGAATTTTTATCTGGGAGCGAGCAAATATTTTTTTTATTTTCTAAAAATCAACAACCAGATTTAATATTAAGTATTTTAGCTAATTACTTATTTTTTGAAGACTTGGTCTCATTAAATAAATCAAAATTAAAATTAAAGAAAATTGTTGTTTTTTCTCCAAACAAGTATAGCAATTGTTTAAAACAGTTTTCAGAGGTTGAAACTTACTTAAAGCAAAATAATTTATTAAGCATAATTCAACATGATTTAGGTAGAGAAAACCTATTAATTACTTTCCCTTATAAAAAAAACCAAGTAGATAAGGTTTCTTATCATATCGATGATAAGAGCAAGCGTTTTTATTTAACTATTAAGCCAAAAAAAGGCGTTACACCATTAAATCAGAAAGCAGTGGAGTTTAGTTATGTTGGATCTAGCGCTGATTTGTTAATTCTATTTGGAGTCAATGATTTAGAAGATCTTAAAAAACTTTATTTTAACCATGAGGAGCTTTATCAAAATACTTCTTTAATAACAATGAATACTTTTTTGCCAGACTTTGGAATTCTTAATCTAGATATTAGTGGAAATAGTGGCTATGGCGAAGCAACCTTTTATTTAATAAAAAGTTTGAGTAATTTTTTAGAAATTGAGTTAAGCTCTCTGGAACATATTGAACAAATTAGTACCCTGTTGTTGACGAGTATTGCTCTAAAGACCGAAAAATTTAGTAGCAAACAAACAACATCCAGCACTTATTTAGCAATAGCTGAACTTCTGCAATTAGGAGCCAAGCGTTTAGAGCTTAATAAAAATAAAACTGTTAAACGTAAAAAATCCACAGTAAAAAAAACAAAAAACAGGTAAGCGTGTTTATTGATTGTACATAATAATGGCAGTAGTCAAAACTCCAAGTCTTTGAAAAAGCGGATATTTATTAGTATTGTTATTTGTAGCTTCTGCATTACAAACAGTTCCACCTCCATCTTTAAAACAAAACTTTATAGCTCTTTCAATAAAGTCATCTGTAGGATAACTGTTCATCACATCAAAGTAGCGATTTCTAATTTTTTCAGCATCATCTGGTTCTGAGGGTCGATTACAGGTAAATTCAACAGTATCCATGCAAAAAATTAAGTCCATTTCTTGATGTTTGTCATCAATCCAGTTTACGGGGTAGATATGATCATCACCCTCTACGCTAACTGGGCAATAGCCAGCTGAACGCCAGCGAGTTGGTCTTTCCTGACCAGTGTAGTCTGAGGTGCAGTTACCATTTCCTGGTCCATTGTAGCGAGCCAAACCCATTAAGAGAGTTTCGTAATCAAGCTTTACTTTTTCTGGTGGTAAATTTTTCATGTTCATTTTGTCTTTTAAATGTTCCATGGCAATAGTAGCGTCTTCTAGTAAAGTGCCACGCAGAGGACCTCCGTCGAGCAGTGATTGGTCTGGACTCATGCCACCCTCTATCCAATGAATTCCTGCGGCAATTTCACATGGTATGCCCGTAGTGGCTTCTACTTGGCCATAAACATCGATTAGCTCTGCAGTAACTTTTGGAATAACATAGGTAGCAAAATCACTTAAAGCAATTTCTGGTATTTCTTCATAGTTGGGTAGATCTTCAACTTTGCTAAAAGCTAAACCTTCACAATTTGCTTCTAACCTGCCTTGAGCGCCTCTACAACGACCTAAGAATAGATCCTCAACTCGTTCGCAAGAAGCTATGTACTCAAAAGCATCATCGGCAGTGCTGCGAACAGTGGTTTGAATTTTTCGAATAAACCAACCAAGTCCGAAATCAGGAAACAATAGTCCATGTTCTGGCGAACCAGCGGTAGTGACACCGAAAGCTTTTTCGTCACAAATTTCCACATAAATAGGATTGCCTAGAGAGTCTGTGGCGCCATCAGGATCTGGTTCTAAGCGACAGTTGGTTTTCCAAGAAAAACCATCGCTATCGCTATAAGTCGCATTACTATTTTTAATAGTGTAATATTTTGGAATAACTCCGGTTTTATTTTCCATATCGACTAAAACATTGTTTTCTATTAACTGAAAAAGAGAATCTTTGTTCCAAAAAACAGCAAGCGATTTATTAACATCTTTGACGTTTTCGCCAATTGGTAAAACCAAATATGCTTTAACTTGTGCTTTTTCTCCAGCATCAACAATTGGACTACTAACAGTGATATCCCAAGAAAAGTTGGTTTCTGTTTCACTATCTAATCGATCCAACAACTCATTGTTAAGGGGATTATTTTTATAAGGATTGCGAGCAGTGTCATCGAAATATTTTGCAGCAGGGGTAAAAAGGTCTCCGGCTTTTTCAAAGTGTAAATCGTTGGTATTAACAATATCTTCGATAGTAGTTTCTGTTTCTGGATCTTCTAAATCGATAACGCTTATAGCTTCAACCGAGCAAGATGGTTTAGCACCGTTAATAATATCAATCAGAGCATTTTCTAACATATTGTCGTAACTTCGTTGACATTGAGGCATGCCAGCACACTGAATAACCTTGTCTTTTTCAGGCCAAGAATTAGCTTGAGCTGCTGAACCAATTAACAACTCTCTTTCCCAATTTTGATCATCAAGGTCTTGAATATTTTGTTCATTGCTTTGTAAAACGAATTTAGTTAATTCTAAACTATCAACATTATCTAAAATGCGTGATTTGTTAGTGGCAAATTCAGGAATTTTAAAAGCAATAAAGAGTGGTGCGTCTTTTTCATGTAAACCACCGTCTGTTTGCAAGAATTTCAATTTATTGCCGACAGGAGTTTGTCTGGGTACAAGAACTAAAAAAGCTAAACGATAAAGATTGTCTAAATCAAAACTAACTTTTTGAATTGCTGCTCGATTAATAGCGTAAGTTTCAGTTAAAGCCGGACTTTCTTCTTCTGGATATAGATCTCTACAAATGGCTGAATTTCGTTCAATTCTTGAGGCGTTTGCTAGTTCGGGATGCATATTGTCAAGGCGTTTTTTAATACCTAGATAATCAAAATTAGCACTAGGAATTCCTAGTGTTGCATTAGCCTCAATTTCAACTTCTTTGTTTAAAAAACAATTAATAAAAAATTTATCACACAATTCTCCAATAACATCTAGATTGTTTTTTTTGTAAAAACATTGCCAATAAGAGCTTAAAAGGCGTCCTGCCACTCCAGTTGCGTTTAAATAGTCTTCGTTAGTGAAAGCTTCTTGTAAATTAGCACCGAACATACCTTCGAAAGAATCGTTTTTATCAGTAGATTCATTGTCTTCCATGCCACGCAACAGAGGGATGTGAGCATTTTCTAAATTGAGGTATTGGGGGCTGGTACCACTAAAGTATCTCAGGGTATTAGGAAACTCTGTAAAATAATCGACAATATCTCCCCAAGCACTAACATCAATTAACCACTCTTTTGAAGCGCAATGTGCTTCATAGCCTTGGTCAGAAACCATGTTTGACAAAAGAGCAGCATAAATATCGCTATTACCCATGTTTGGGTCAAGAATTAAAGGCAAAACATTGTAAGCAGCTGAATCTCTTTGGCTTGGACTAAGGTTAAAGGTAGTGGATTCTGTGGCGTTTTGAGCTAAAACAGCGTTTGAGTTTAAATTAGCCAACAAAAAAATAAAAAACAGGATGATAGTGGTGAGCTTGATAGCTTTAAACACAAATTTAATTATACAAGAAGTTAGGATAGGGAGCTAGTTTAGTTACCCAAGATTTTAATGCCAAAAATAATTTCAAGTAGTTGAGCAATCCAGTAAGCAGCAAACAAGATGATAAAGCCAATAACTGCTGTGGTAATCATTTGCTTGCCTTCATCAATACTTTTTGAGTTAGTGGCTCCAGTTAACATTTTTAAACCAGCTAAAATTAGCATTACGAATAAAATGATGCCTGCGATAGGAAAGGCAAATCGCAAAATCTCAGTGATGACACCACCTGGAGTAGAGAGCTGATTAGCTTTACTAGAGTATTGTTTAAGAGGATTAAATTGATCGAGCATATCTTTGTTGACTTCAGGGATATGAGGAGTTGGAGTTGGAGTTGGAGTTGCTGGGCTAGCATGACAGTTGTCGTTATAATACCAACCACAACACCATTTCTCTACGCCTCCAACGATCCCGACTTCAATTTTTGCAAATTCATGATTTGCACAAATACAATCTGAGTCGAATTGACCAGTAGTTGCTCGGTACATATATGTACCGCAATCAATTTCTGCAGCATTAACCTGTTTAATATTGAGAAAAAAAGATAAAACAACGATGTTTAAAGCAGTAACTAGTAATATTTTTTTCTTTTTCATAATTCTCCAAAACCTGGTATTTTGATGACGGATACTCCTATAAATTGCAAAATAGTTACAGAAAAAATAATAAATAATAGGCCAATAATTGCTGAAGTGATTAGCTCCTTTGCCTCTTGAGTTTTTTTAGGATCACCTTGAGAGGTTGAGAGCATGAATGCTCCGACTAAAATCATAATTAGAACTATTGCTCCCGCAATGATGATGCCTATTTCCATAATTGTTGAGATAATTCCTTCGGTCGTTTGGGGAATACATCCTACAGCCGTCCAAATCCCTCCATCATTAAAGCAGCTAATGCAATTATTTAGAGCTTCTCCCTGATTATTCGATAGTTGTTGCAAACACAAGTTATAGCCCTCACCATCAGCTTCGGTTGGAGAAGTATTGCAAGAATCATCATCACAGCTAGCACTAGTCTTAAACTCACCGCTGGTTTTAATATGGCAAAGCCAACTCATTTGAGCAAGGGTGAAATTTTTTGCATATTTAACCATTGCAAAATAGGTATTATCTTTATCTGAGGATGGCGGATCAAAAGATGTGCTGGCTGAGCCATTGTTGACAGTAACTTTTTTAGGGCTACCCACTAACACTTGGCTTTTAGGACCTGTTTTTTTATAAATATAAAATTCCACCTTGCCAGTAAAGTATGAGGGATCACCGTGGAAAACAATATTTTTTAATGAAATATTAATTTTACTCGAATCAGTTAAGCAGCTGCCTGGAAAATAGCAAGTTTTTCCACCTCTATCTTGAGTAAAATGAAAATCTGTTGCAGTAAAGTGTTCATCAACAGGAAAATTATTTACACTACATTTTCCGGTACCTAGTTCAGCTGCTTTGACGTTTATATTAAAATTTTCAGATCTTAGTAATAAAAAAAGCAATATTATTAAGATTTTTGTAATTCTTTTCACATTCTTATTTTATCTTAAAAATGACTGATACAAAAGATCAAAATTTTATGTAAAATAAAGAGAGTGATTAGACTGCCACAAAATTTTTTTCAACCAAGTAAATTGTTTTTTTTAATTGTTTTATTAGTGTTAGTTTTGTTATCATTTAGTTCAAAACTTTTGTTTTCAGGAGTTTATGCTCTTGATGAAGTAGACAAAATTCAACAACAAATTGACCAGCTAGATGAGTTAAAAAAACTTTCTGAAGCCGCTACTACGCCATTAGAAGCTGAGGTAGCAACTTTAGAATCTCGCATTCGATCGGCTCAGACAGGTATTAATAGTGCTAAGGTTCAAGCGACTGAATTAGCCACCAGTATAGAAGAGAGAGAAGAGGATTTAGCTTACCACTATCAACTTTTTGCCAATCGAATTGCAGAAAGTTACAGACGTATTCGTAGCTATAATCCCTTAGTGTTAATTTTTACTAGTCAAAGTGCCACCACCTTGACAAAAAACCTAGCTTATCAAGAGTCAGCTAAGGTTCAGGACGATCGCTTGATTCGCTCAATTTCTGAAGAACTAAAGCAATTAGCTAGCGATAAAAAAGAATTGGAAGAAACTGAGTTGCGTTTAGCTGCCCTACAAGTACAACTGGATGAACAGGCAGACTTTTTTAAAGGAGAAATTGGTAAAGCGAAGAGTTATCAGGCAGAACTGAGTGGAAAGATTGCCGAGCTTTCAGCTAAACAACAAGCAATTTTGAGTGCTCGTTCTGGTTCTTATACTACCTCTGTAGGAGATGTGCCTTTAGCAGATGATTTTAATGCCTCAATTGCTTTTAAAGCACAAGCTCCAAATAATAGTTTTGCAGTATTTTCTTTTGGGGCTTATACACATCGAAACGGTATGAGCCAATATGGAGCGAAAGCTAGAGCAGAAAGTGGTCAGTCAGCTGAACAGATATTATTAGCTTATTATCCAGGATCGCGTTTGGAGAAAAACTATAATGCCATGGATCAAATTAGTGTTGATGGTTATGGTAGTATTAGTTTTGAGGGTCAATATTTACAAGGTATTTATGAGATGCCAGCTTCTTGGCACACCGAAGCACTCAAGGCTCAGGCAATTGCAGCTAGAACTTATGCTATTCGCTACACTGACAATGGTGTTCGATCTATTTGCGCTACTGAGAGCTGTCAAGTTTTTAAAAATAGTCCCAAAGGTGGTGATTGGCAAAAAGCAGTAGATGCCACAAAAAATTGGGTGTTGCTTGATGGTAGTGGCAATCCAATTTCTACCCAGTATGCTTCTACCCATGGTGGTTATACTAATTTTATAGGTTGGGATTTGGATGGTAGTTATAGTAGTGGTTCGTGGAGTACTATAGCTTGGGAGAATCGAGCTAATAGTCCTTGGTTCTATAAATCTTGGTATCGATCTGGTTATTCAAGTAGTGGTGCTAATTGTGGCCGCAGTCATCCTTGGCTTTCTCAAGAAGATTTTAGTGATATTCTTAACGCTTACATCGTGCGACAAAATCCTCAGGGAGCAGACACTGAAAGAATTCAGCCAGTAACAATTAATGAATGCCAAATTGGTGGTGGGGGTGGCAATCCCTTTTCTAATGCGGAATTGAGAGATTTAGCTAATAAGTCTGGCGGAGCTGTTACCAATGTTAATTCGGTGAGTGTTAGTCACAATAGTAATGGTCAGACTAGTCAAGTTAGTTTTAGTACCAATCGTGGCAGTATAAGTATGAGTGGTAGTGATTTTAAGACGATTTTTAACTTGCGTGCCCCAGGATATTTGCGAATTCCACAGAGCAGTTTTTCTTTTTTTAACATTGAACACAAACAATAAAAGGACTAAATTCCTTGTAAGTATTTAGCACTCCAAGGTCGATAATTACTATAATAGTAGTCTTCACGAATGATTTCTCCAAATTTGTCGCGAATAATATTCGTAAATTCTGCCTTAATTCCAGAACTAGCCCAATCAATCTGTTTAATTTTTCCTGTTGGTAAGCTGGGGTCTGGAATGTAAACTGGCTCTAGAGCAGCTTGGTAGCCCCAGGACTTACAATTAACAATCTCACTAGTTCGTCCATCACTGGTGCCATAAATTTTAACTGTCATATAGAGTTTTTCTGAATCACTCTGAAATTCTAGTAGAATGTGGCCGGGAGTATCATTGATAAAGCGCAAATCAACGTTGCCACTATAGACGGTGGCATCAAAACCTGGTTGTCTGTTAATTTCATAATAACTGACACGATAAGAATGGGGAAGTCGTCTAGTAATCTCTACGCCCGCATCTAAAAGGGCTCGAAAGAGCGTGCTACTAACTTGACAGACGCCACCACCGGGAGCCAAATGAGTGGCCCCGTCTCGGATAATGTAAGCTTCGCGGTAACCGGTAGCACTACTAACATCGCCTAGAGCCCGATTGAAAGAAAATTCTTCGCCAGGAGGAATAACAATCCAGTTGAGAATTTGATTAGTTAGATCAACATTAAAAATACGACTGGCAATTGAGCCATAATACCAGCTTTCGCCAAAACCAATAATTTCTTTAATTCCAAAATCGTTGGTTTGAGCAAGAGTAATTTCTGCTTCTTGGCTGGCCATATCTAGTTGAAAAAAATCTTGGTCGTTTTCTTCAATTTCTTTTAAATCTTGTTCATTTTCTAGGATTTCTAAAGCTTGAATGATTTTATTTTTTAATTTATTTTCGTTAACCCTTAAACCTTTGAGATCAGGGGTAAACTGATCAACTGCAATTTGTTCTTTTTCATCACGGTGAAATTGAAAACTGGCATTTTGTGCGGGGCGATTAATGTGAGTAGTTTTATCCTCGATTAAATTGATTAATTCCTCTTCATCAAATAATTTTTCATTGATTCCATCTGGGAATTTTAGAATACTTATTAGTTCACTGTCGTTAAATTCAATGCGCTGATATTCTCCAGTGAAGACTAAGCGTTTTCCAACTATAGTTTTAGTCCTATTAAGTGCTTTTTCTATTTGTTCTTGATTGAGAGCAGCACTGCTTGAAGCGATAATTGCCTCTATCATTAAATCCTTTTCTTCAAGTTCTAGCCAAGGTGTTTCTAAAATTTGATAAATTTTTTCCTGACTTTCTTGAACAAGCAATTGTCGTCCATCCGCTCCTGGATTAATTAGTAAGGATTGTGGATTTCCAGAATAATTAAGAGTGGCGCTGGCCGGCTGTCCAACTAAATCAAAGCGCTTGGCTAATTCGGCCAGCGCCTCTGTCATTTTATTTTCCTCAATGCTGGCTCGGGTGTAAAAATGTTTCTTTTGCCATATTTTTTGTAGACGATTAAAAAAGTTTCCTTCTTTGCCAAAGGCCATCGCTTCATTTAGAGTCTGAGTAAAATTGTCATTCAATGTTAGCTGAATGTTTGTTTCTTCAATCGAATTAGGATCATATATAATTTGTAAAGGTAATTGATTGCTGACTGTTAACCAGTTGTCAGCCAATTTAGTTTCTGCCTCGCTTAAATTTAAGCCAGCTATTTTTACTTGGTCAACATAAGTTCCTGGATAAAAACGGTTTTGATAATGCTTAATATAGATTTTGATTAAAATTGTTATTCCAATGATAAAAACTAAACCAAAACTTAGTAAGTAAATTTTCTTTTGATGGCGATAAAAGCTCGTCTTGATTGCTTGCAAAATTTTATCCATAATAGAGTAATAACAACTATTATATTTTATTGTAGTGCTTTTATACTTTTATGCCAAATCAAAATCTGCCTCAGCCTAATATACCGGGTCAATCCAACAATCAAGTTCCTGTTTCTTCTACACCACCAACTACTGACAATTCAGATACATCGACAACTACTGTTTTCCATCAACCAACGCCTGGCATCTCTTCAAGAGAAAATCCGGCTGGTCGGCCACCGGCCAAACCTACTTTAACTCCAGACAAATCCTTGTCAGAACCAGCACCTTTGGGTTCTTCAGCAGTTGAGGATAAAAGTAAAAATACAAACCTTCCTCAGGATAGTCAAAAACTGACTATGTCTCAAGATTTATTTAAAAGTGGAGCTGTAGCAAAACCACCCCAGCCTCAGTTTCCTAGTGGAACTAAATTGGCAACAGAGGCCACTACTTCTCCAATGAATAAACCTTTAGCCGATAATCTTAGTAGTTCTTCCAGTGATTTAGAGTCAAATCAGCCAGCGTCTCCGCCAAGTTCACCAACTCAAGCAGTTTCTCAGTCAACACCTTCGGCATCAGTTTCAAACACTCCTCCAACAGAAGACCCAAAACAAGCTAAAAAGATAAAAAAAGAAACTGGTAAAAAAGGCAAGCTCTCGTTGCCTAAGCCAATACTAATATTACTTGGCGTGTTAGTATTAGTGCTAATTGGTTTTTTAGTTTTTAGAATTATCTCTGGTCAAGATAGTAGCTCGACTCCAACTCCAACTTCATCGACAGAAAATCAAATTAATGAGCCGGTTCAGCCAAAAGAAGTTGTTAATATTATTTATTGGGGTTTATGGGAGGATGGAGAGATTTTGAGTAGTATTCTTAGTGATTTTGAAGCTCAAGAAGGAATTCGAGTTGATTATCGCAAACAATCTCATCGGGATTATCGAGAGCGATTAGAACAAGCTCTCATTTCAGGTAGTGGACCGGACGTGTTTCGCTATCATATAACTTGGACACCGATGTTGAGAGAGCAGTTGGCAGCTATGCCTACAAGCATTATGTCTAATGCTGAATATCAACAAACTTTTTATCCAGTTGCCTACGATAGCTTGCAATTAGAAGGTCGTATCGTTGGTATTCCACTTATGTATGAAGGGTTGGTGCTTTTTTATAACAGAGAAATGTTACAAACTGCCAATATCAGTGTACCTACTACCTGGTCTGAATTGCGTAGCGCTGCTAACCAGCTAACTGTACCTAGTAACGTTAGCACTCGTCGGGATAACAATATCACTCAGGGAGGTTTGGCTATTGGTAATGCTAGTAATGTAGAACATTTTTCAGATATTTTAGCCTTATTAATTTTGCAGAATGGAGGGGATCCGGCTGATCCAACTAGCCAGAATGTTGAAGATGCTCTAACTTTTTATACTAATTTTTTAAAACAAGACAAGATTTGGTCAAATGATTTACCTAATTCAACGGTAGCTTTTGCCAGAGGTGAGGTGGCGATGATGTTTGCTCCGTCTTGGAGAGCCCTGGATGTTATGGCTATTAACCCTGAATTAGACTTCGCTACAGCACCGGTTCCTCAACTATCTAGTGAAGAAAAAATTACTTGGGCTAGCTTTTGGGCTGAAGGAGTTAATAAAAACAGTACTAAACAAGAAGCAGCTTGGAAATTTCTAAGATATTTATCTTCACAAGAAGTTTTAAGAGATTTTTTCAATAGTGCGAGTCTAATTAGGCCTTTTGGAGAAATTTATCCTCGCACTGACATGGCTAGTGATTTAAGTGAAGATCCCATCTTATCTGCTTTTGTTGAAGATGCTCCTTTTGCTCAATACTCTCCTATGGCTAGCAGAACTCATGACAATGGAATAAATGATCAAATTATTCAATATTATGCTGATGCAATCAACGCAGTATTAATGGGCACACAACCAGCTAAAGCTTTAGAAGATATCAGCATAGGTGTAAATCAGGTTATAGAAAGATATTGATAAATAATTAGTTATTTATTCAAGAATTTCCAGAATTGCCTTGGCTACTTTATCCTTATCATGTCTTAGTAAACTATGACTGTGACTTTGGTCATGACTGACTAAAATTGTAGATAATAAGTTACGTCTTCTAATTTTTAATTTTGCCCAATCAATTTTAGATAATTTTTTGTGTTTTTTAGCTTGATTGAGATTATCAAGGACTGGCCATTCATTTTGACTGGTATAGTGCTTAATTACCCTTGGGGTAATTTTTTCTCGATTAATAAGAATATAGTCTGGTTGGCGTTGACAATATTTAGTAACTTCTCCCAAGTGGTCTAGGGCCGACATTTGATGGGTTTGAGAAAAATGCGTCATTAAATTAAGAATATACACAAATTTTCCTCCAGCATTTAAATTATCTTGCAATGCTTTCGCAAAACCCTTAACTAAAGAGTTGGCCAATAAACTAGCATATAGATCGCCCGGACCTAAAATGATTAAGTCTGCTTCTTTAATTGCTTGAGCAGCTCGATGATAAATTTTTTGGGGGCTTTTAAATTTTATTTTTTTAATTTTTTGACCGCCGAGCTTTGGATCATCTAAATATTTTTCTCCAATAATTTGCCGATCCTCATAATCTATTACCAAGTCAGCTGCCTGTTCGCTGATCGGGTAGACTCGACCAGCAATTTCAAAAATTTTACTGGCAATTTCAATAGCTCTGGCAGAACTGTCTTTACGTTGTTTAGCTAGATCTTCAAGCGCTGTCAAAATTAAGTTGCCTAAATTATGTCCCTTAAGACTAGATTGTTCACTGAATCGATACAAAAGGATGTCGCGAATTAAAGGTTCATTTTCTCCAGTTGCTAAGGCAGCTAAGCATTGGCGTAGATCTCCAGCTGGTAGAAAACCAAATTCATCACGAAGTCGACCAGTAGAGCCACCGTTATCCGAAACTACTACAATAGCAGTGATTGCTAGTTGAGGATATTGTTTTAAGCCACTCAAAACTACTGCGGTACCAGTTCCACCACCAATAACCACTATTTTTTTCTTTTTCATTTTGCCTTTTTATTTTAACAGATCATTGGTTAGAATAGGTTTATGGACTTACCAGAAGAACTAAAGATAATTTTACGAGTGAGACAGCGCAGTCATAGCCAACTAACACTGGTAACTGGAGTTTTTGATGTTTTGCACCATCAACATCGGCAGTTTCTACAAGCTGCTAAAAAACTTTCTAGTATTTTACTAATAGGTTTAGAAACTGATCAGCGAGTCAGACAATTAAAGGGTCGAGGGCGACCAATTAATTCTGTAGCCAAACGTAAAGAAAATCTGCAACAATGGGGTATAGCTGATGTTATTTTTGTTTTACCAACTAATTTTGATCAGGAACAAGTGAGACGATCTTGGTTAGAGCTTATTAAGCCAGATTATTTGGCTGTATCTAGTCATACTCCCTTTTTAGCTATTAAAAAGAAGGAGCTTAAAGCTGTAGGTGGTAAAGTTAAAATAGTTCATCAATTTAATCCTCAGGTTTCTAGTAGTAAACTAATTAATAAAGAAACTAAGTTAAAAAAGGAATAATTACATGGCTAAGTCAGCTGCAACTCAATTTGTTTGTCAAAACTGTGGAGCTAGTTATGCTAAATGGCAGGGTCAATGCACGGAGTGTCAGCAGTGGAATACTTTGGTTGAAGAAATATTGACTCAACAAAGTTTAGGAAAAAAGTCTTCAGTAAAACTATCTAAAACAGCTTTAAGTAAAAAAATGCTGAATTTTTCTCAAGTCGAGCGTCTAAGCGAAGCAAAACAGCGCTTTCCAACAGCTATTGGAGAGTTAGATCGGGTGTTGGGTGGAGGTTTGGTGGCGGGAGTAACTATTTTAATTGGTGGAGAACCGGGAATTGGTAAATCTACGCTTTTAACTCAAATGGTGTTAGCGATGGCAGCTAATAATAAAAAAGACTTAAATATTTTTTATGTGTGTGGCGAAGAAAGTCCCAATCAAATTAGTTTACGTATAGAAAGAATGTTAAAAAATAGCCAAAGTAAAAATTTACGTGGCAAGCTAAGTCAATCACTACAATTTATTACCAGTAGTGATGTGGATGAAATTACTGCACTGATGTCAACTAAAAAACCAAATTTAGTGATTGTTGACAGTATTCAATCAGTGACAACCAGTGATTTGAGTGGGGCTAGTGGCAGTGTTGGGCAAATTAGAGAATCCAGTGCTCGATTAATTGATCAAGCTAAGGCCTTGGGGATTCCGGTATTCTTAGTTGGTCACATTACTAAAGACGGAGCAATAGCTGGTCCTAAAATTTTAGAACATATGGTTGATACAGTTTTACTGATGGAGGGAGAGAGATCTGGTCAATTGAGAATGTTGCGTTCATTGAAGAATCGCTTTGGGGCTAGTGATGAAGTGGGTATTTTTCAAGCTGTGGATTGGGGTTTAAGTGAAGTTAGCAATCCAAGCGAACTCTTTTTAGAAAACCAAGATCAAGCTGTTAGTGGAGCAGCCACTGTTTGTGTTATGGAAGGTACAAGACCTTTGTTGGCAGAGGTTCAAGCGCTAGTTGTTGCTAGTCAATTGGCAATGCCACGTCGAGTTGGTCGAGGAATTGACCTTAATCGTATTCAGGTCTTAGCAGCTGTTTTACAAAAGCATGCACGTTTAGCCTTAAGCAATTATGATGTTTTTGTCTCAGCTGCTGGGGGATTCAAGCTCAGTGAGCCAGCTGTTGACTTAGGTTTAGCAGTAGCAATTGCTAGTTCGCTGTCAGCAAAAAAAATTCCGCAAAAGACAGTTTTTATTGGTGAGATTGGTTTGTTAGGGGAGATTAGACAAGTGGCTTATTTTGAACGACGAGTAAAAGAGGCCAAGCGCTTAGGTTTCAAAAAGATTGTTTCCGCCAAGACTCACAAGCATATTAGTCAAGTGATTAAATCACTTTAATTTTTTAGCTAAATTTAGTAATTTCAAAATTTTAGGAGTTTTCCCTAGTTTTTCGCAAAAATGTGATTTTTTATTTTAATGTGGATAACTTTGTTTTTTATCTCAAGTTATTGTCTAAAAAAAATAATATCGGACATCTAAAAAAAGCTGTTTTTTAAATTATAGGATATCATTAGTGCTTGTAAAAATTATAAAAACTGCTAAAATTATTTTTGTCTTAGTACTTTAATTAAAACAGGAATTTCTAGCCGTTTTTCAAACGCTTAGATTAGTCTTTAGATGGATATAGATTAGTTTAAGGATGTTTTGAAAAAGGGTGGAATAAAAAATCCATCCCGTTTAAGTCTTGGGTTTTAAGGCAGTCAAGAACCTAAACAGAATGGATTGTTGAGAACATTGTTACCGCTGATAGTTCACAAATAACAATGTAATCCTGTCGTTGTTGAAAAATATCAACAACTGATCGCTTATTAAGCTAGCATTTTTTGTCGTCTTTGACAATTCTCGCTTAAGCTATAAAAAGCTATCAAAAAGTATCATAGCCGAGTAAAGCTGCCTACACGAAGAACTTTTTGTGGAATCTCGGTCGTTGGGCAGGCTACCGAGACTCCGCAGAAAGTTTTTTATTTTTTCTTTAGGCTTGATTTTTTCTCGTTTTTTTGTCATAATCTCCTTGGTTTTCAGTTCTTATTAAGTGATGCCCCTTTTTTCTTATCTATTTTTTCAAAAAATGAAATTTATTATTTAGAAGGTAATTTTATGCAAAACAGCCAAGATGTTTCTGTCAAAACTAGTGATACAAAAACTGACACTAAAGCAGAATCAGTTAATAAAAGTAAATCAACCACCCGGATGATTCGACGCCGAGTTGGTCAAAATAACAATTCAAAAACGGATGATCAAAGAAAGACTCAGTCTGAAAACAAGGAAAAATCTACAAACAATAGTCATCAAAATATGAATAAAAATGAAGAAACCACAGTTACTGGTATTTTAGATAATTCTAAAGACGGACATGGCGTGTTGCGTCCAGAATTTTCTGAATCAGAGCGTGATGCCTATATTGCTAGCTCACAAATTCGTCGTCTTAGATTGAGACCTGGTGATTTAATTAGTGGTCCAGCTCGTCAACCCAAGGATAATGAGCGTTATTGGGGTTTATTGCGAGTAGATAGCATTAATGACCGATCAGTAGAGGAATATCGCCAGTTAGATCGAAAAAAATTCTTAAGCTTAACTCCAGTCTTCCCAGATGAGCACATTAAGTTAGAAATAGATGTTGAGCCTTTAT
Organism: uncultured Pseudomonadales bacterium; assembly: GCA_964464985.1. GTDB lineage: Bacteria > Patescibacteriota > Microgenomatia > UBA1400 > PJMF01 > JAAZKO01. The sequence goes on from CAYXJQ010000007.1 coordinate 22,363, forward strand.
CCCTGCGCCTAATTGACTTAGTAGCGCCAATAGGTAAGGGACAACGTAGTTTAATTGTTTCTCCGCCAAAAGCAGGTAAAACCACCATCCTTAAAGATATTGCTTTGGGAGTAGCGAAAAACAACCCAAAAATTCACTTAATGGCAGTTTTGGTTGGCGAGAGGCCAGAGGAAGTAACGGACATTCATCGCCATATTGCCATAATTACTGATGGTAAGGGCGAGGTGGCAGCTAGTAATTTTGATGAATCGGCGCAAAATCAATGCCGAGTTGCTGAGCTAGCTTTGGAAAGAGCCAAGCGTTTAGTTGAAGAAGGTCAAGATGTATTAATTTTATTAGATTCGATTACTCGTTTAGCGAGGGCTTATAATCTAGCTATGCCAACTTCAGGTAGAACTTTGTCTGGTGGTTTTGATCCAGCAGCTCTTTTTCCACCCAAAAGATTTTTTGGAGCAGCTCGTAATTTTGAGGTTCCAGGATCGCTAACTATTATTGGCACAGCCTTAGTAGATACAGGTTCTAGGATGGATGACTTAGTTTATGAGGAATTTAAGGGTACAGGTAACCAAGAGTTGCACTTGGAGCGTTCTTTAGCTGAGAGACGAATTTACCCAGCAATTGATGTTCAGCGTTCTGGTACTCGTCGCGATGATTTATTAATTGATCCAGTTACTTATCAGTCTATAATTACTTTACATCGTATGCTAGATATGTTGGGTAAGGATGAAAGAACTAGTACTTTAATTGATAAATTAAAAAGGACTAAGTCTAATAAAGAATTTTTAGCTTCTCTCAAGGGCGGTTAAGCTTTATGTTAAATAAAAACTTACATCAGCGTAGTCATAGAAAATCTAGACCTTTTGCCAAAGACTTGCAGGATTTTATTGTTTTTTTAAGAGCGTATGTCAAAATTCGTCTTTATGTGCTCTTTGATTTTTTTGAACGCCTCAAAGATGGTTTAGTTGCTGTTTTACATCAAAAAAGAGGTAAATATACCAGGCCATTTTTGCATTTTGGAACCATTGCTCTTAGTTTTGTGATGGTGATTTTTGGCCCACGTGTTTTAAGTGCTAGTGAGGAAGTGCCAGACGGTCAGTTGGTTTTGGCTACGCCTATTTTAGCAACTTCTACGGCTAGTGCTCCAGATTTTTATACCTATCAAGCAGAGGAGGTTCGTCAATATCGAGGTGGTGAAATTATTTCTCACGTTGTTGAGGAAGATGAAACCATTTCTAGTATTGCTGAAAGATACGGCTTGCGCAGCGAAACCGTTTTATGGGCTAACAATTTAACAGAGAAAAGTACTATTAAACCTGGTCAAACTTTAGAAATTTTACCGGTTGATGGGGTAAGACACAAAGTTGTTCGAGGAGATACTATTTATTCGATCGGTAAAAAATATGGTTTAAGTGGTTCTCAAGTACAGATGATTGTTGACTATCCTTTTAACGAGTTTCTTAACGATGAAACTTTTGATTTAGTAGCAGGACAGTTTTTAATGGTTCCAGAGGGAGAATTAAAACCTGTTGTAAGTATAGCAAGCACTTCTCGTAGTACTTTTGGAACAATTACTCCAGACGCAGGTACTGTTTCAGCAACTGGAGCATTTATTTGGCCAGCTAGCGGAGGTATTAGTCAGGGCTATACTTTTTATCACAAAGCAATAGATATTTCTAATCGAGCTGGAGGGGCAATTTTGGCTGCTGATGCTGGTGTGGTGACGGTTGCCGGTTGGGTTGATGGTTATGGCTATGGCAATCGAGTAATGCTTGATCACGGGAATGGTTTTGTAACTCTTTATGCCCACTTAAGTGTGGTTCAAGTACGAGTTGGTCAAAGAGTAGGACGTGGCGACGTACTTGGTCAAATGGGTAGTACTGGTCGAAGCACTGGTACTCACCTCCACTTTGAAATTCGCCAAGGTGGCGCATTACAAAATCCACTTAATTTTTTGAGATAAGGTTATTTCATGATTGATTTAGTTACTCTTAAACTAATAGCTGGCAACGGTGGTAGAGGAAAAATTTCTTTTCGTCGTGAAAAACATGTACCTAAAGGTGGTCCCGATGGAGGTGATGGTGGCGATGGAGGCTCTATCATTATTCGGGCTAGTAATGCTATTTCAACCCTACGTCAGTATGCAGGAGTTAAAGAAATTACAGCTAAAGATGGTCAAACGGGTCGTAAGCGCAAGCAACATGGGCAGCAAGCTAAGGATATATTAGTTGAGGTTCCAGTGGGGACTACTGTAACTTTATTGGCAGAAAATAAAACTAGTGCTTATCGAAGACAGCGTTATGGTTTTGTTAATGAAGATGGTAGTCAAAGATTATTGAGATCGGCAGATTTACAACTAGGCCAAGTGCCTAGTGGCCATATTGCTCGTCAGCGTTATTTTATTGATTACGATGTGGCTGATGGTAATCTCAATTTAGAACCAGATAAAATTCAAGTTTTAGCAGAACCAGAAGAAATTTGTCAATTAATGGAGTCTGGTCAAGAACTAGTACTTTGTCAGGGAGGTTTTGGTGGACGGGGTAATACCCATTTTAAAAGTAGCAAAAAGACTACTCCTCGTGAAGCAGAACATGGTACTTTTGGGGAACGAAAACTAATTAAATTGGAATTGAAGTTATTAGCAGACTTAGCTCTTGTCGGTTTTCCTAATGCTGGAAAGAGTACTTTCTTATCAAAGGTGACTGCCGCTAATCCTAAAATAGCTAGCTATCCTTTTACTACTTTAGAGCCCAATTTAGGAATTATGAGAGTGAAAAAATCAACTCAAGAAATAGTGGTGGCTGACATACCTGGTTTAATTAAGGGTGCTAGTCAAGGAAAGGGCTTAGGGCATGACTTTTTGCGCCATATTGAGAATTGCCAAGCACTAATGTACGTACTTTTTCTAGAGGAAAGCACTGTATTTGATAGTTCTTTGTCACTTAAAGATAAAAGCCGACTGCTTTGGGACCAATATCAAAGCCTTAATTTAGAGCTTAGTCAACACGATGTTGGTTTGTTAAAAAAACCGAACATAGTGACACTTAATAAAACGGATTTATATTCTCCAGAAGAAATAGAGATTTTTAGGAAGGCTTTTAAAAAACAAAAAATTGACCTATTAAGCTTTAGCGCCATTACGGGTCAAGGTTTAGAAAACATAGTAGAAGCTGTTGAAAAGCTGTTTTAGTTAAGAGTTTCTTCTTCAGAAGTTAATCTATTTTCGCGTAATAAATTTGAGGTTTCTTGTTCGTTGAGTAGGTTAGTGAGGCTAGAATCTTCTGTTGCCTCTAATAATGGTTCTGCTCCTGGATCAATTATTTCAGGTTCTAAATTCAAAACTTGAGATTCAGCTTGTGGTTGAAGCGCTTGTGTTTCAGCTTGAGTTCGTAATTGATCAGCTTGTTCACTGACTATAACTAATTCTTTTTCAACTATAGTGTAATCTTCTAAATCAGTTTCCGGATTGATAAGGATGAGGGCTTGTTGTAGAGCATTTTCTGCCTCTAAAATTTGTCCGCCTTGAATGTAAGCTTGAGCCAAATTGTAGTAGGCAACAGCTAAATCTGGTTTTCTCTCAATTGCTTGAATAAAGAAATTGCTTGCTTGTTCCCATTGTTCAAGTCTCATAAGTAATAATCCGAGATTCATTCTAATTAAAGGATCATTGGGACTTGTTAGAACAGCTTGAGACAGAGATTCAAAAGCCAACTGGCTAGCATCTTCGGTAACTTCTAGAAGTTGTAAATATACGTTGGTTAACACCAACCAGTTTTGATAAAATTTTGGTTGTAAAATTGTTGCCGCCCTAGCTTCGGTAATAGCAACATTAATTAATTCTAGTACTTGCTCTTGATCTACTGGAGTAATATCTGTCTTGTTTGATAGAGCTATTGCCAACTCTAGAGAGGTGGTTGCATAATTTCGTCGCCAAATTGCTGAACGGTTAGCTAAGTTGCGTGCTTGTTCTTGTTTAATAAAAGCAAGGTTAAAATCTTCTTTGCTTGCAGCTACTGTAGCTTGGTAGGTGGCAGCATGAGCCGCATAATTTAGGGCAAGTTGATAACTTAGAAAAATCACTCCCGTCATAAACAAAAGTGAAATTGTGGTGAAAGTATAGCGATTGGCTTTATTATTAGGTTGTAGATTAAATGGATCAAAAAGATTATTGAAGGAAAATTTTTTAATTTTATAGTTATCTAAATTAGCTGCCAGATAGAAACTGATGACTAAAGCTAATAAGCCTAACATCAATATATTGAGAGGTAAAATTATTTGCCAGATAATTGCTGTAATAATAAAATATTTAAGCACTTGAGCCCTTTGAGTTTTTTTAATATTTACTAAAGCTATAGTTCTAGATACGAAGAATAACCAACTCAAAAACGCTAATAGGCCACCACTTACAATTAAAGTGAGAGGAAAAGCAGTGGCGCTTTCAAAACTAAGTTGCCAAAACTCAGAAGTATTGAGCCAAGCTGGTTTAAGTAAATGAAAAGCTTGTCCATAACTATTTGGGCCAAAACCAAACAAAGCAGTGCGACTAACTACCAAACTTTCTCTAGCAATAGCTATGCTGGCTGGAAGTGGCAACAATATTGGACTAGTTTCTTGGCTGGGTAGAGCGGCATATATATTAATGCCCAAGCCAATAACTAAGGTAGCAATGATTGTTTTTTGCAAGATGCTTGATCTTTGGTTTTTAGATAAAACATTGGTCATTATTAGGGCAGAGAGTAGTTGAATGTTTAACAAAACTCCACCACTTAGGCTAAAAGAGAGGTTGTTGGGAAATTCAAAAACACTTAGTTGGTTAAAAATTTGACTAAAACCAAATCCGAACAATTGTAGTATTGAGCCAAAAACAATAATTAGTCCAGCAACATTAAGAACCTGTATTAGTTTTTGACTATGGTCTTTTTTGATTAGGGTTGGCGCGAAAACGATAATAGTGGCGAAACTCAAGAAAAAACCACCCCAGCCAACCAATTGATCGAAGGGGTATTGATGAGTAACCAAGCTACTCAACAAGATACTTCCAGCAAAAAGAATTAGAGGTAATACTAAGGGATTAGAGCTAATTAGCCACTTTTTTTCTTTAAAACTCTGCACGATGTAAGTGGCCAGAGTACCTAAAGCTAAGAAAAATAACAGTATGCCTTTGGTATTAACGAAAGGATTATTAATGGAGGGGATTAAAAAAACAGGTAACAGAAATACTAAGATTAAAGTGAACAAGGTAAAGGCGTTTGTTTTATTGTTTTTAAACATATTTTCCAGGCTAGTTAATTGTTTTTTTTACTAGTTTATACTACACTAAATACACAAACAATTTCTATGTTTAATATAGCGAAAAAAACTCCTAAAGTGAAGCGGCAGTTATCCAAAAAACTAGAGAAAAAGTGGCAAAAAGGTGTTACTCTGATAGAGGTATTAATGGTGGTGGCCATTCTTTTAGTGTTGATGATAGCTCTTTATCATACTATAGGTCGTGAAATAGATAAATCCAGGGATGCTAATCGTAAAAAAGACCTGAAAGAAATAAAAATTGCGTTTGAGAATTATTATAATGATCATGGCTGTTATCCTCAGGATAATATTTTAGAGAATTGTGGGGGAGGGGAATTAAGACCTTATTTGCCAGAAATTCCCTGTGACCCTTTGGGTTTTCCTTATTTATATTTACCAATATCTGATATTTTTGCTAATAATAACTGTGGTGGCTACAGAGTGCTAACTCGTATAGGTATTCTTAATGATCCTGATATAGAAGCAGTTGGTTGCCCAGAGGGCTGTGGAGGGATACCAGCGGGAATTTCTTCACCAGAAAGCTATAATTACGGCATAGCTGAAGGACTGGCGCTTGATCAAACCCCTCCGCCAGTAGATACGATAGATCCTTCTTTATGTACTCCTGAAGCTCATTGTTATTGTTGTCCTGCTCCAGGAGACCAATGCAATTCTTGGTGGCCAGCAGGGGGAGGGGTTTGTAGTGTGGGCGGACCATACAGGACACTAGATGATTGTTATAACAACACAGAATGCAATCAGTTTTATTAATTTTTAAAAGTAGTTATGTTGACAAAACGTCTAAATAAACAGCAATTATCCTCAGGATTTACACTATTGGAATTATTGGTGGTCATGATAATCTTAGCTTTGCTGGCAGGCATAGGGTTGATGTCTTTTGGTACTGTACAACAAAAATCTAGAGATAGTGCTCGTAAACAAGATTTAACCAGTATTTCTAAAGCGCTAGAGCTTTACTACAATGATTACGGATCTTATCCTCTCTCTAGTCCCATAGATGGACAAATTGAGGGCTGTGGAATGGATGCAGAAGAAACATGTGAGTGGGGAGAAATTTGGTCCAATAGTTCTGATGACACCTTATACATGAACATGCTGCCCAAAGATCCTTTGGTAGATTGGAAATATTACTATCGTCAAGTGAACAGTGGTTATTATCTTTTTGCTCGTTTGGAAAATGAAGAGGATCCGTCGATAGCGCTTAGTGGTGGTGATCCAGCTTTTTATGCAAACACTAATTGTACTGGAGAAAGTGATAGTTGTAATTATGTGATTAAGAGTAGTAATTTGAGTGAAGAGCCTACAATATTTTAAAATTAATGGGCAAGGTTTAAACTATGATAAAAATTAGCAAGTCTAATCAAAGAAAAAAAGCTTTTACTCTTATAGAATTATTAATAGTTATTGCTGTAATAGGTGTTTTAATAGCAATAATTTTACCTAATTTAATTGGAATGCGTGAGCGAGCAAGAGACAGTAAGAGAAAAAATGATTTAGCACAGCTAAAAACTGCTCTTAGGATGTATTTTAATGATTATAATAGTTACCCCCAGTCTTCTATTGATGAAAAAATTTGTTGCAGCGATCCCATTACTTGCGATCAATGTATTGACAGTATTTTTGCAGTAGCTGGTCAGACATATACCAAAGACTTGCCTGAAATCTATACATATACACCAAGAAATGCTGGACAAGGTTTTTTATTGAGTACCATCTTAGAGAATGCTTCAGATAAAGATATAGAAGCTAGTGTCGCTCGTTGTCAGGTGGTTTCATCAACACCCAACACTTTCTACATTTGTGAAGATTAATGATTCACATTAAAGGTTTAGGCCTTCTAGATTGATGCCTTGGAATTCTAAGCCGCCGCCTTCACCGTCTTCTCCAATATTTAAGGCAGGTGTTTGACACCACTCTCCAGTTATTGAATTCTTGACAATAGCAATTTGATATTGATATTTGTTGCCTGCAGTCGTTGAATCATCAGTATATTCGCGCAGGGATGAAGAGACATTAGTATCCAAATCAGTAAATCCTGCATCATTAACATTGCGTTGGATGATGAATTTTTCTACGTCTGTCAGTTCTGTATCCCATAAAATTAGTAGTTCTGTATTTTCAGCATTTCTTTTTAACAAGCAACTGGTTGGACGTTTCGGACCAAGATTGGCTGTGGTAAAACTTCCAGAAGTAGACCAATTACCTACACCACCCTGATTGTCAGAAAATCTAATACGCCAATAATAAGTAGTGCCGTTAAAAGATAGGGTGCTACCGCCATAAGTTATGTTAGGAGATCTGGAGCCAATAGCTGTATCAGTCATAGTTTGCAAGCCACTATCCCACATGCTGGTGCCATCAAAGTTTGTTGAAGTGTTGACTTGAACCTGATAGTAAGTGCCATAGTCTCCTGTATTTGGATCTTGAAAAACAGCGCTAAAATAAGGGCTAGTGGTTTCAACTCCAGTTGGATTAGTTAGTCCATTTGCTAATAAACTAGTTGGAGTTGTGGGAGGAACATTCATACTAAATGAAGCAATGCTTGACCAAGCACCTTCTGTATCTTCTCTATCGTAGAATCTAATTCGCCAATAATAAGTGTTCCCATCTAAAGATAAAGTATCTCCAGAATATGTTATATCAGGAGACCTGACGCCAATAGCTGTATTGGTCATTGAAACTTTACCGCTATCCCACATACTACCAGATAGATCAGCTGTTTCAAAAACTTGTAGTTGATAATACATTCCATAATCATCTGTATCTGGATCTTGAAAAACAGCGCTAAATTCTGGCGAAGTATCGGTAATGCCAGTGGGATTTGTTTGACCCTCGCACAAAAGAGATGTTGGAGCTGTAGGTGGGGTGCCATAAGAAGCCTGAGCTGAACTAGTCATAGTTAAGTAGGCTAAAGTTATCACAATTGAGTAGAAAACTTTTAGGGTTTTCTTATTTTTTTGTTTAATCATTCTGTCTTTTTATAAATTTTTGCTTTATTTCTTCTATCTTATTAACTACTTTTTCGTTTTTACTGAGTATGACGCCACCTATTATTAGGCCTACAATAATGACAGTTACAATTAGATATGTAACTAATTGTTTAGTTTTAATCTTACTGAGCCAATTAGTTTGAGTAGCAAATAATTTATTATTTTCATCTTCTGGTTCAATTTCTGCAAAGTCTTCTCCTAGAGATAAAGTACTTAAAGTCACTTCTTGTTCATTTGTATCATTCTGAGTTTCTAAACTAGAAAAATTTTCATTTTTTTCTAATTTAGCCTGAATATTATAAAAACCATCTTCTAAATTTAAAACACTAAAGAGTACAAACCAGTTCCCATATTGGTCAACAGTTGTTTCTAACTGTCTTTCTCCAAAAATGATGGTGATTTTGGCTCCTGGTTGGGCTTGACCAGCTATTTTAACTGCATCGCCCTCAGTTACATGCACTCTGTTTGATTGGGTTTTATCGACAACCTCATTATTAATTGCGACGTAATCTAGTATTGGTGCTGAATTTTGATTATTTTGACTAACAGATAGCGTATTAGCTTTAATCCCATTTGAATAAAAGAATCCAAGCCCAAGAATAATAAGGCCGATGATAATTGGGAGGTGTTTTTTTTTGGTTGGGTGAAATTTAGACATTTTTTTAATTTAAACTAATACTATAATAATAACAGTTTATTGTAAGTTTTACATTTTGAAAACAAGCAATTGATGCATGATGCTTTTTTGTGATATTTATACATAATTATATCTAGTTAATAATCCACCAATTAAACTGAACATCTTTGTTTAAAGCAAAATCAAATCCAACAGTAAATTCTGCTTCATTTTCAGCAGTAAAGTCACTATCTAACAATTTATTTTTGATATAAATAACTTGATTATTTGTAGATGTGAGTGGTGTGATGTAAATCATGCTGTTTTCACTAAGCCGAGTGGTTTTAATTTTTACTTCAGTTTGACCTGCAACAATTACTGCTTGTCCAGCGCTGTTATTGTTGATATTTGCAGAAGCACTGGCATCAGCAGAAGCACTGGCATCGGCAGGCATCTGATCAACCTTCAGGCCACCGCGCAGAGTTAAATCTCCACTAGCCGACATTGTCGCTATTGGTTCTCCTTTTTCATCTACAAATTCAAAGTTATTTTCTCTAATTACCTCTTCACCTATTTCATTAGCGACTGCCTGAGCGAGTTGAACACGGATATTTTCATCTGGATTATTGGCTTTAATAAGGTTGGTGAGTAAAGTATTCTTTACCTTTAGTTCTTCACCAACTTCTAGAGTACCGGCTACTTTTAGATCACCACTGATGTTGACTAAACCATTTTCGTTTAAAACTAATAAATCGGCCATCAGCGAGAGGCGACCTTTGCCAGACGGTTGAATAGATAAATCATAATTATCGTTATTTTGAAAAGCTATATAGCCGTCACCCATAGTTAAACCTTCTCCAACTAATAAAGTTTGTTTAACCGCTAGAGCTTCTTCAATCAAAGCACTACCATTAACTTCAAAATAACTATCGATATAAGCAGTATGTGCCATAATAGTATCTCCTACAAAATTATTTTGATCAGTGTCCAAACTAGTGTCGTTATTGGTACTGGTGCTTAAATCAACTTCATTTTCTTGAGCTACCTGTTCTAAATATTCTTCAGTGGTGGGATCGTTATTAATTAATGAGGCAAGCAAAGTAGAATCAGCTAGTTGGGCAGCGATTGCTGTTTCCAGTCTTTCTTGGAGGCCATTGATAATATTGGCATCAACACTATTGGTATGAAGATTGTCGGTAGTAATAGATTGAGCATGAAGTGCTCCAGAAACAGAGGCCGTGTCCATTTGAGCATCCTTAATTTTTGCTTCTTCGGCTATTAATTGATTTAATTGGCTAGAACCTTCAACTGTAAGGTTGCCGGTTAGTTGCGTATTGCCTTGATTGTCAATACTAGCAACACTTTCACCTAAATCATTTTCAATTAATAGTTCAGCCAAGATAGTGGGTTGTTCTTCTGCAACATTTAAGTTGTTATTTGATGTAGTTAGCTCATTGTTATTGAAGGCTAATTGAACAACGTCTCTGATATATTGATCGAGATTTTGACCACCAATTTCTATTTGTTCTGTCACAATTTTTTGAGCGTTTAGAAGATTAGTGTTAATGGCAGCAGCAATAGAGTTATTTAATTGAGTAATTCTTTGATCTGTTTTCTTAACGAAATCAATATATTTAAGATTCAATTCTTGTATAGCTTTTGTCAACAAAGCTGTGAGGTGAACATAGTTAACACTAATTAATTTTCCTTCTAGATAGGTGGCAAACATTGGATTAATTTGTTCTATTTCTTCTGCAATAAAACCTAAATCTTTTCTGCCATCTTCCCTCCAGACGTATTCACGAGGAGTGAGCTTCATCAGTGTATCTAGTCCATCTTTTAGATCTTTAATGTCTCTTTTTAGGTTCTTTGTAGATCCACAAGGTCTAATAAATTGATATCCAGAGTAAGTGGTACTTGCGCTATAACATAGGGTAGACCCTCCGGCTGTAGTGTAGTTGTAATACAAAGCATTATCAGCCATCACGTCTGTCGAAGAATGCACGCCGGTTAAGGGGGTGGTTTTACCAATTCCTAAATTTCCATCTTTATCCAATCTCATTTTTTCAGTTGGTGAGCCGCCACTGGTAGTAGTGGTCCAAAACAATAGATTACCTTCATTTGTGCTGGCTGTTTGCTTTCTAGCCGTGATATAGGCTAGCTCACCACCAACAGAAGAAGCATCAGTAAATCTGATTTGTCCAATATCACTAGTTGTTGAGGTAGTTCTTGCTCCAAGCAAGTGGAGTATGGCATCTTGTGAGCTTGTTGCGCTAGTTCTAATATAGAGCTCTGGTGTAGTGCTGGAGACAACATCCAGGGTGCCTGAGGTGCTGGTGTCGCCAATAGCTACGCTACCATCTGAAAGGATATGTAATGCATCACTGCCGCCAACTGAAAATCCAAGAGAGTCACTAGCGGGATTATACATACCAGTGTCACTATCCGTGCTAAAACTATAAGTAGGGGCCCCAGCACTACCACTTGCACCAAGCAATTGAGCAAAATTAATTAAGCTACCACTATTTAGACTTACTTGATCACTGGCAGCAGCAATAGTAATGTCTCCAGAAGTATTAGAAATTACAGAACTTGTACCACCAACGATTAAACCACCCCCTCCACCTCCACTCATAGGAAATTCAACTGTTCCATCATCCTTTAAGGTCATAACGACAGCATCGGCAGTTTCAGTCCAGGAAGCAGTTGATTTTAATACAATATCCAATTGTGTTCCCGGTCCAGAGCCACTAGAGCTATAGGAAAACACATTAAAATCAGCTACAGCAGGGAATAGTCCTGAAGTTGCACCTTTTCTAACTAAACGAAGTAGTGTTTCTGTAGTAGTGCTGTTGGCATCAGCACCTATCAATCTTGCAGCAGGTGTATTGCCGATTAATTGACTTGCATGAGGAGTGCCGATTTGCAATAGTGCCTCTGGTGCAGTAGTACCAATTCCCAGATTGCCACCGATTACTGCTAATCTAGCGGTTCCTGGGGTGTGAGAACCAATGGCTGCACTACCGGCAGTAGTTAATGAAGTTCCTGATGAAGCAGGATCTAAGAAGTAAGCATTATTGGTGTAATCCATAACTTTTTCAACAATGGCGGAGCCATCAACTACTAGTTTTTGTGTGGGATTAGTGACGCCAATACCAACATTTCCATCTGCTGTTATTCTCATTTTTTCAGTTGGTGCTGCGTTGTCAGTAGAGGTTAGAAAAGCTAGTGCTCCTTTATAGCTAGTATTACCAATATCTGTAATTAGACCTCTAATTTGCGCTACTTCTGTTATTCCTCCTGTAGTTCTGTTTAAGGCAAATCCAAGCTGAGCAATATTATCAACATGAGCAGCTGTGGTGTTAGTAATTCTTTGAGCTGTAGTAGCTGTGCCAAAAGTTCCAACCACATCTAATTTAGCTCCTGGAGTAATCGTTCCAATTCCAACATCACCATCAGCTACATAGAGTGCTTCATCTCCATCGTTGGTAATTCTAAATTCACCAGTGGTAAAGTTCCAAGTAGTGTCGAAACCATCCATTGTTAAAGTTTGATTAGCTTCTGGATCAACAATGCTATCCCATCTAACTGCTAAATCACCTTGATCTGTCCAAATTGGGGCACCTGTTCCTTGTGAAGTAAGTAATTGACCAGCGTCACCTGCATCAGTAAATGACAGAGTGCTACTAGCTCCTCCATAACCAATACCGCCTAGTGTGACATTGGAACCAATTAAAGATGTAGTAGCACCTGATCTACCAAGAGTTAATCCTGTTTGAGTAGTATCACCAATAGCCAGAGTACCAGCAGCCCTTGTATCTAAACTACCTCCACCTTGAACTAAGATATTGCCATCAACATCTAGTTTAGCTCCGGGAGTAGAAGTCCCAATACCAACATTACCAGTCCCGTCTGGTGCTAAAACAATATCACCGTCACTGCCACTTTGAGTCTGAATCATGATTGAATCAGCCTCAAGCATCAAGCTACTGCCTGTCACAGTTTTAATTTCAGGATCGTCAGTGCCTAGCACCAACTGACCATCATCATTAAACATTAACAAGGTGTTTTCAGTAGCAATTAGGCTGGGAGGAATCCCTTGCACGGTTTCAGAGTTAATAGCATAGGCTACAGTGCGAATTGGTTGACGTGGAGCTAGAGTTTCTGCGCTTGGAGCTGTGCCGACAGTAACTTCTAACCAGACATTGCTATTTTCAGTAAAAACATCTTCGTCAATAGTTCCACCACAATCATGATCATCGGCGCCAGCACCACTACCAGCTCCTAGATTAGTACTAAAAATACCGTCTTGATCTGGAGTAATAGCACAGGTGTTTGATGACCAGAGTAGACTTCCAGAGGTAACATCGTCATAAAGCTCAAAAGTAACATCTGTTTCTTCAGAGATAGGAGTGCGGGCAGTATTGGTTAGGCGTCCCTGGAAAGAGAGAATCCGATTTGGACTGGTGGGTGTACTTGGATAGGCAAGTGACATAACTGCTTGACCAAATTGTTGATAGGCTAGATAGCCCAGACCACCAATAAAAAATAATAGGGCGACAACATTGAGTACAATGCTTAACTTGTTTGGTCGACGACGAGCCGTTTTACCAGTCTGACTACGCTTGTTAAACCATCTTCGCTTTTTATTCGTTTCTTTTTCTTGAGTAAACTTCGCTAAAGTTTCGTTACTATTAGCAAGTGCCTGCGCACCTTGAATTTTTAGTTGTTCTGTTTGGTCTTGAGGGCTAATAACTTTTCTTAAATCAATAGCTTTGGAATCTCCATCAGCACTAGCAGATTTAGTTTTTTTAGGAGCAAGAGGAATTTCTGACTTGAGCAGACCCTCTTTTTTTAGCCAATTTTTAAACTGGCCGACACTGACAATCTTACGTTTGATTGAACTATCTTTTAAACCCTTTTCCCTCTGGTACTTTGCAAAAGCTAAGAGTTTGGGTTTACTTCCTAGTCCATCTAAATTTTTTTCACCTAAAAAATCCAAAAATTGCTTGATATCACTTTTGTAATTACGAATGGTGGTTTTTGAGCAGCCGCTCTTCTTGACTGCCAATAGGTAGTTATTTAGATTTTTTTCGATCTCTTTTGCTACGTTAAGACTATCGTTAGTGCTTTGTTCTTGTTTTTTAGTTTGGCCAACTGCTTGATTTTGCAATAACTGCAAGAACTGTTGCTCACCGCTCAGTTTTTTTGCTTCTTTACTGTTTTGCTTGGTAATTTTGTTTATTTTGGCAGGCATTAGTTTTTAGCTTTTTTTTGGCTGTCTAATCCAGAGGAGTTAGACAGGGATTTAGCTTCGGTTTTTTAAACTTTTTCCAGTCTAGAGAATTTATAGAGGCGAAACAAGTAGGGTTTTTTATTCGGGTTTTGGTCAGTTCAGTTAAATATTCACTCCAGAGGTGAGTACTATATATATTGCAAAGTAGTTTCACTCATTTTCATGACAATCAAACTTATCTTAAAGAGATCAAAAAATATCATCAGTAAAAAAGTTATTCTTGGTTTTCCGCAAAGTCTTTCACAAAATTGCTAGTTGTGAATTTACTCAAAAGTGTTGTACTATGTGAAGTAATATCTAAATATAT
>CAYXJQ010000008.1:0-7776 GCA_964464985.1 uncultured Pseudomonadales bacterium
TCTTTCGAGCTAGACTTAGCACCGTGGCCGAAGCTCGGTTGCTGAATGGGTCTTTGGGCTAGTTCCCTCGCCATTTCTCTTGATTATGTTTTTAATCCATTTCAATTATATAAAATAAAAAAATAATTTACAACTTTCTAATTTTTTTTCTCAAGTATTCAAACCCCCTAACCAAATGATAATTGAAACTAAATGGATAATCATGCGCCGGTAAATAAGCTATTTCTTGACCGCCAAAGCCTCGTTTGAACAAACTAACACCGGCAAAACGATGCTTAACCTGATCAAGAGGAGAAATTCCCCAAAAATTATAAGTTTTCAAAGCACGTCGTTTAGCTTCTCTAATTGCCGCCCATTGAACTGCATAACTACCGGGTAATTTAGCGTTCGCTAAAGTTGAAGTGCCATAGTGATAAACAGCCTCTTGTCGATAAAAAACAACAAAAGCGCTAGCTAGCAGCTCTTTTCCTAAATAAGTATGAATTAAAACCACCTGATCTTTTTCAACAAAAGCTAAAAACTGTTGATACAAAAATTGGTAAGAAAAAGGCACAAAATTTTGCCGTTTGGCTAAATTTAATTGTATTTGATAAAAGTTTTTTAATTCAGTCGGATCCTGACTAAATTTGGTCACTATTCCTAGCTTTTTAGCCTTTCTAATTTCGTAACGAGTATTTTTGCGCATTTGCATCAATAACTCTTCTTCTGTTAAAGATAAATCTAACTGTAAAGTTAAATCAGCTGTTAAGTGCATTGGTGCTTTAAAAAAACCTAGCTTTTGAAAAAGCTCTAAAAACTCAGGAGAGTCTAAAACTTGCGGTCTAACACGCACAAAGGAGATTTTTTCTTCTTTAGCTAAATTCCTTAAATGTTCTAATAAAGCTAATACAATGGTCTGACGATCTTCAGCAATCCAATTTAACAATGGCCCGCCCGCAATTGTCAAATAATTAGCTCTCCTGGCTTTCTCACCCACTACCAAAGCTAAAGCTAAACTCCCCATTGGTTGTTTATCACTCGCATCATATAATCTTAGCGCCCAAACTTTTTTATTAAGTTTTTCTTGAAAAAACTTCCAATTCCATGATTGTAAAAAATTAGCCTCAGGAAATTGATTTAGGTATTTCTCCCAAAGATCGTGGTTTTTGACTTCCTCAATTAAAATTTTTTTTGACATCATCAATAATTTTTAACAATTTTTTAGCTTTTTTTAAACTGATGTTAAGCGGTAAATTAATTACCTGCCGACTCATCTGTTCTGCATTCGAACAACTTTCGTTTTGATATTTAACCTTAGCTAAATCTAGCTCTGGTGGAGCCACTACCTGCCGATACCAGTTACCTAAAATAAAACCACGTTTTGCAACTTGCTCTAGAAATTTGTCTGCCTGATTAACAAGTAAAGGATAGCGTAAGCTTGGTAAATTATCTTCAACAATTTTTTGCGGAAATTTTTCCCAATATAAGCTGGAGATTGTCTGACGATTTTGATAAATTTTTGCATAAGTTTCTACCTGATCTAATAAAAGCTTGGCAAACACGTTTGGCAAAGTTTTCTCTAAATAAGGATCATATTTACCACCCCTCTCTTTTTTAGAAATTTCTTGACCAAAAATACCAAAATAATTAAAAAGGGCGTGAAAAAATTTTCCACCCCACTTGTAAGTAATTTTGATCAACGGAGCCAATACTTTGTAAAAAAGAGCTTTTTTAATAAAACAATTTTCCACTAAATCTAATTGGTCAATCGTTTTGACAAAGTTGTTATTCAAAAGAGATGATTCAACTATAATTGCTCCACCATAGACAACGCTAAAAAATTTTGAACGGCCAAAAGAGAGCAATTTACAGGTTTTATTAGACTGATCGTTCAATAATTTGGGTGAAAAGCCGTGGGCCAAATCTTCAATAACTATTAAATGATGATGTTTGGCAAATTTCAAAATCTTTTCTCGATCCCGGGGAAACATAGCAAAACTATGCTGTAAAATTAGCACACGACTTTTATCTGTAATTTTTTTCTTCAAATCTTCAAGGCTCATTGACCAACTCTCTTCTTCAATATCCACATACACTGGAGATAAATCAGCTGCTAAAATCGGTAACACAACAGCCTCACAAGTAAAGGCTTGTACTAGAACCTCGCTCTCTTGAGTTAAAGACAAACTCTTTAGAAACAAATGCAAACTACTTCTAGCTGCTAAAGTAAAAAATATTTGATCTTTCTCAACTAAAAATTTGCTAGCTAAAATACTTTTTAAATTTGTGTTTGCTTCACCCTTTTGCCAAGACTTTCTTCTCCAAAGTAAGCTAAAGGCCTTCTTAGCTTCTCTGCAGTTTTCATTGCTGGCAAAGTTTAAATTAAACATCAATTTCCTTAATCAATTGGGGGTGTTGCAAAATTGGCCAAGAATAATTCTCGTTTAAATATTTCAAGTGATGATTGTGACCATAACTAAGCAATAAACGATCAGCTGGCACATTAGCAAAGGCAGCAAAACGCTTGCTCAAACCATGGCGATAACGCCAATCAATAGCCGGATCAAGAGCCAACCACTGACTGTCAGCTGTTTCTATCTCAAGCCAAGCATGCATTTGTAAATCTGACCACTGAAGTTGAATATCAAATCGCTTTTTAACTTTTTGCCACCAAGAATCTTTAAATAAATAACCAACTGCCAAACGCGAGCTTAAACCCTGAGTCTGCAATAAAGTTACTAAAAAAGTAGAAAAACCACCACAATCAGTTAACTGATCTTTTAAAGCCTGAGAATAAGGATTTAAACCCTTAATTGGCTGACCATAAGTTAAATAATTTAGAGTTTTTTCATAAAGCAGAAATACTATTTGTTTTAAATCTTTCTCACCAGCTATCCAATCTTTAGCTAGAGTCTGCATTTTTACATCAGTGTAATTAATATATTGGTCTTTAGAAAAACAACTATCATCAGCACTTTTCTTTAGATTGATCAGAGACCAATTGATAGATTCTTTTTGACACTCTTGTCTAAAACTAAGCGAACAAGCTTGGGCTGCTGAAACAATCATGAGTTTATTGCTAAAATCCAATTGGACATTTTTACTAAATCTTGGCAGTTGTAAATGACTGATTCGTTGGTAAATATTGCTAGTTGGAATTGGAAAAACCCAGGAATAATTACTGCTTTTTTTCGTAAAAGTTAAAGAAATATTGGTCATCAATTACTCATCATACTACGAGATAGATTACTACTGCAAAACCAAGCTCTGCAGTATAATAAAACCATGTTAACTGAAAAAGCCAATCTCAAAATTGCTAGTTATTTCCAAAAGGAAAAACCAGATCTAGCAGAAATTAACCAAGCAGATGTTGTTGTCTTTAAATATTACATAGAAGGAGGGGTTTACGCTCCAGAAAATATCAATTGGTATGGTGATTTAACTAGTGTTGAAAAAGCTGAAGATTATATTTTGTCAAAACGAGGTCGAAAATCACTTAAAAAAGCTCAGGAATATTTTAAAAATGAGGATTTCAATCTGGATGTTCGATTAATGGATGAGGCTCTTTTTGATGAATTTAAGAAACTTTACCAAGATACAACTATGAGAAAAGAAAGAGCTATTATATTTGACTTGGAAACTTCAATTTTGGGTCGAATTCGAGTTGGCAAAAAATGTTATATTGCCGGCCTCTACAAGGATGACCATTTACGATCAGGACTAGTTTTTTCCGTTAATGAATCAGGCGCAGTAGTTTCTTTTGGCGCTAAAGAGAGATTTCCCAAAATTCGTGGTGGAGTTGGGGCAATTCTAGAATACCAATTAATTAAATTTGCTCTAGAAAAAAACTTAAAAAGCATTAGTCATGGCAGAGCTAGCAATCCTGCTGGCCTATTTAATACAGCCGGTTTATTTGAATTCAAGGCTCGTTACGGATTTACTGCCTTCCCAACTGGACGCTGGCAAACTTTATTTATCAAGAATAATGAAATTGCCTTGGGAGATTTGGTAATTGTCACTATAGTTGAAAATCATTTGGTCTATTTAGTGGTTAGCGATGAAGAACTAGAAACTCTAGAAAAAAAATATCGAACTAGAGAAATCAAGCAGATTATTAAAATAGATAAAAATAATTTTTACCAAGAACAGAGAAATAGTTTAGCTAAAATTATTGAAAATTTTGAATAATTTACTTAAACCTTCTTCGGAAAAAATTCTCCAGCTATTTTACTAGCTCTATCGCCCTCTGTCCATTTATCAAATTCAGCCTTAGACTTAATCTTAATTCGGCGTTTTTTTCCTTCTTCTGTTTTAAAAATTAGAGTATAGGTAGTTTGTCCACTTTCATAATCCTCATAGCGGCGTTTTTTAAATAAAAAACCTTCCCAACTTGATTGTTTTTGCTTATGAGACTTATAAATAAAAATAGCACTCACTAAACCTACTACCACTATGGTTAAAATCAATTCATTTCCTTGCATATATTGATATTCTAGCACCCTTTGACAAAAAGCAATATCAATGTTATTATGAATATATATTCATTAAATTATTAATTAAAGAAAGGAAAACATGCCAAATCGTGATCAAACTGGACCTCTAGGAATGGGTCCTCGAACAGGTCGACGTGGTGGTGCTAATCGCCCCTTGGGTTCCAATGTCTGCACTTGTCCAAAATGCAAACATCAAGAAACTCATCGTCGCGCTACACCCTGCAGCAATTCTATTTGTCCTAAATGTGGGACTGCCATGCAAGGTGTAAATTGCTATAATCCAGCTTAATATGTCAAGACCAAGAGTTCGTCGTCGCCTGCGCTTCCAAGCGAAGGCACACTATTTTAAACCAGCGGGTATTCCACTAAGAGAACTTGAAGAAGTTGTCTTGGGCAAAGATGAAATTGAAGCTCTTAAGCTTTACAATTTTGATCAAAAAGATCAGAAAACTGCCGCTGGTGAAATGGCTATATCACAGCCAACTTTTACCCGCACCATCAATCAAACTTACAAAAAGATTGCTGAAGCGCTGATTACTGGTAAAGCCATTCGTGTAGAAGAATAAAAAATAATTTAGCGATATAATCAATCATAATGACAATTGCTATTTTTGATTCTGGAGCGGGTGGCCTAACGGTTTTAAAAACCTTTCTCAAATTAAGCATGGATGTAGATTTTGTCTACTTTGCAGACACCGACCATGTGCCCTATGGAGAAAAGTCCCCAGCTCTAGTCACTCAATATATTTTAGATAATGTAAATTTTTTAGCAAAAAAGAAAATTGACGCTTTGGTAATTGCTTGTAATACTGCGACTAGCCTAGCTATTAGTGAATTACGAGATCAAAATGTCTTTAACTTTCCAATTTTTGGTATGGAACCAGCTGTTAAGTTGGCTGTGGATTTATTAGACAACAAAAATCCAGCTAAAATTTTAATTACCTCTAGTGCTATCACCGCCAATAGCCAACAACTTGCTCGACTCAAAAAACGCTTTAGCAAACAAGCACAGTTTGAAACTCGTGTCTTAGGAGAGCTGGTAAGATTTGTAGAAAACAATCAATCTAGCGAAGAAAAAATTTATAAGTACTTGGAAGACAATATCAGTCGTGATGAAAATTTTGATGCAGTGGTTTTAGGCTGCACTCATTTTTCCTTTTTTAAAAAAATATTTAAAAAATTCTTTGGCCCCAAAACTTTAATAGTCGATGGCAATCTAGGTACTGCCCAAAACGTGATTAAAAAACTAAAAATTAAAAAACTAACTAAAGACCGAGAAAATCAAATACAATTTTATTTTTCAAAAAAAACCAATCCTCAATTAGAGAAAAGATATCAAGATTTATTAAAAAAAATAAACTGAATTGGAGCACTCAAAGTTCCCAACATTACTGCCAAATCACTTAGAACTTGTAAAATTGGCAAATACAAAAACGATCGAGGACAATATTTAATATTTTTTAGAATTGCCCACAATAAATAAATTACCATTAAAGAAAAAATTAAATAAATGTTGAAAAAAAATATTAAAATCGCAGAAAAAATTAAATAACGTAGAAAAATTAAATAAACTTTATTTCTTATCAATCCGGAAGCGGCATCTCCTTTTGCAAAAAGATAAATTTTTTGTAAAAATTGCCAAATATTCTTTACTGGGAACCAATAAACAATAGCTTTTTTCGCAAAAGCAATTTTATTACCTTTGTTTTTTAATCGATTAGCAAATTGAAAGTCCTCATTATAATCAAGCCCCTCACTCAATCCACCCATTTTTTGCCATAGGGATTTCTTAATTAGCATCGAGCGAGTAGCAGGTAAAAATTTTCCTTCCCTAGCTCGCTTAGGCATGACTAAAAAATAAGGAATTGTTGCCTCTTGAAAAGCATTTTTAGCTAAACCCTGGTAATAACCGGCCACAACTTGTGCTTGGCTTTCTTTTTGTTTTTGCCAAAGTTCTTTTAACCAGTCTTTGTCTAAAACGCAACCTGCATCGGTAATAGCTAGCCAATCTCCTCTAGCTTTTTTGACTGCAAAATTTCGACCCACACTGCGATTTCCTTTTTTAACAAAAAGCTTTACATCTAAAGATTTATTTTTGGCAATTTTTTTTATTAAGTTTACTGTTCCATCTGTTGACTGTCCGTCAACAATAATTAGCTCTGCTGGAGCCAAAGTTTGTTTCTGAACACTTAATAAAAAATCTTCAATTGTATCTACTTCATTAAAAATCGTCACTATCAAGGAAGGCAATTCTTTTTTATAATCAAACTTAGACATTAACTTATTATATGAAAGTCTTACAAATTAGCCAGTATTACACTCCTCGCATTGGTGGCGTAGAAAAACATCTTGTTAAACTTAATCAGGAATTAATTAAAAACAAACATCAAATAACAGTTTTAACTGGCAATCAAGAGCGTGATCTAGAAAATGAGGAACTAATTAATCAAGTTTCAATCCATCGAATTGACAATCGACCCAGCAATAATTACAAAGTAAAAATTTGGAAACAAGTTCTCGCACACAGTAGATTACTTATAGATGCAGACATTGTTCAAGTCCATGATGTTTTTTGGTGGATTATTCCAATCTACCCCCTCATTTTTAAAAAACTTTTTATTACCTTCCATGGTCATGAAAAAAGCGAGGCTCCAGATAAAAAGGCCATCTTTTGGCACCGATTAGCCAATAAACTATGTAAAGGCAGTATTGCTGTTGGAGGTTTTCATCAAAAATATTATAAAGTGATAGCTGATGAAATTATTTTTGGCGCAAGCGAAAAAGAAAATTTTTCAAAAGATAATCGTTTTAAAAATAAAATTATTTTTGTAGGACGCTTAATTACAGAAACTGGCATCCTGACTTACCTAAAAGCTTTAAAAATCTTACAAGATAAAAAAATAATTTATCAACTTGACGTTTTTGGTGACGGCCCCTTAATGAACAAGGCTAAAAAATGTGTTAAAGAGATGGAGTTGTCAGTTGTTTTTCATGGTACAGTGCCAAATGCAGAAAAACTTTTCAGCAATTATCCTATTGCCTTTGTTTCCAGTTATTTAAGTATCACTGAGGCTCTAAAACAAGGTTGTCAAATAATAGCTCATTACCACAATCAGTTTATTAAAGATTATTTGGAACTATCAATCTTTAAAAATTATATTTTCACAGCTCAAACTCCTCTAGAAATCGGCCAAGCTATCCTAAAAGCTCCGTCAACAAAAAAGGTTAACAAAGAATTAAGTCAAACTTTGAGTTGGCCTAAAATTGCTGAGACTTATCAAAAGTTATGGTTAAAAAAATAATT
>CAYXJQ010000009.1:0-3806 GCA_964464985.1 uncultured Pseudomonadales bacterium
ATCTTTTTTCTAAACTTAAATACCAATTAAAAAGAGACGCCACGCTAAGCATGGCATCTCCTCGAATACTGAAATCAGTATTATTTATAATAGCCTTTAGGGCTTTATAGTTTACTAAATCTTCTTTGTTTACTTTCATTAAGCTGCGTACTCAACAATTCGTAAATCAGACGTACTTGATCCGGTGATTGCATAAATAGCTGCGCCATCGTCAAGAATTTCCGTATAAGAAGACCCTTTAGGTATCACTAAACCGTTAGAGGTTGAAACTCCTGTGGCTTCTTTTATGTAAACGTCTTGAGTTCCTAAGTTTTGAATTAAAACTTTTAATCTCCCCGTTAATGGAGTAGAAACTAATTGACTTTCGGTACTTGTAACACTTTCTTGTGTGACTTTCCAATTGGCAAATGCGCTTGTTGTTGTTTCAACCGACCATGTGCCCGCTTGATAAGCACTTACGGTATCAGAATTGTAATCTAAATCTCTAATGTCTAAATCGGTTGCTGAAACCACGGCAGCAATTGCACCGTCTGAGTCAATGGCCAATGAATAACCACTTGATGCATCTTTTACCGCAATGTCATGAAAACTTGAATTGATTGTATCTAAAGTGATGCTCATTTTTAACCTCCTAAGGTTAGTTGATGTTGTGAGTAACTAGCTCAATAATATCTCCTGAGATATCAGTCTCAAAATAAATTGTTTGGGCCTCATAAAAAACT
Source organism: uncultured Pseudomonadales bacterium (assembly GCA_964464985.1). Lineage (GTDB taxonomy): Bacteria > Patescibacteriota > Microgenomatia > UBA1400 > PJMF01 > JAAZKO01. Next base: position 723 of record CAYXJQ010000009.1, read on the forward strand.
AAACTTTCGTACACACAACCTTTTTTTATTGTAATAAAATTACTCATTGAGTCGAATTTTAATTTTATCTCGCCGCCTTTTTGTGACCTAAATAAAAATCCTATGCAGTTTGTGGGGAGCGAGAAAGAGTATTCAAATCCACTTAAAACTAAATTAACATTATGAACTAATGTTCTGGTATTCTTTTTTATAATTTCTTGTAAAATATCATTTAGTAAATCTTCGCTTAATGGGCTAGAAACTCTTACAGCAGTTTCACCTAAGAGTTCTAAAAACTTATCTCGCTCGCGATCTAAAATGTTAGGTGAAAAAGGCATTATTCACTCTCCCCAACATCTTTAAATGTTTCAACATCGGTCACATAAAAAGCAATATAGTTTTTTCCATCAAATAATATTTGCCAATTAGTAATAAACTTCCCAATCTCTGCTTGCCTTTTAAGCATAGCGCGGCGAAGCCCAATTAAGGACTTCGCCATTACAAAGTTAGGAATATTATTTAAGGCAGCCAAAATTTATTAAGCGCCGTTTCGTGCAATTAATGGACTTTCTGTAGCTCCCAAACCTTTTTCGCCTAGTTGCATTCCCTTAATACCAAAAAGTTGATCCATTGCAAACCTTCGTGCAGCAGTCCCATACTCATTAGCAGATTGGTCACTTATTGCTGGGGATTTTTGAAATCCAATAACTAAACCAGCTTTTTCGTACATGACTGCGGCGCCAGCCGATAAGCCATTATGAACGATAATAGGTACTCCATAAACTTGACCGATTTGGCCGGAATAGATTGTAGGACGACCAAAAATATCATTTTTTGTAAACTCATCAATCTCTAACATTGCTTTTTCTTGGTCTACGGCAATAACTAAAACTATATCTGACATGATTGCATCATTGGATAACAAAAACTCTCTCATGTCTAAAATCTTAGCTTTAGTTATATCTCCAGCACCTGCCGGATACCCAGCCGCTGCAAGTAACGCAGTGCTGATTTGTGTGTCAACATATCTACCATGTGCAGAGGCTGCACGCATTGCAAACTCAGCTTGAGCATTAATTGAAGTTTGAATATCGTCAAACGAGTCAATTAACCAAGCTACATAAGCGTTAAAATTTAAATCTAATTTATCAACGCTTGCAGTTAAAGCGCTTGCATCCCCTGCGACTCCGCTTGTTCGATTTACTACTGTAAACGAAGTTAATTTAGGAAAGCTAATTGATCTTACACCTTTCACGGCGTATTGAGATACATCTGTTATTGTTGGAAGTAGTTTAGCAGCGAATTTTAATTCTCGCTGAACTAAACTTGTTATCAAATCATTTTTTGTTGTCGCTAATTGCGCATTACTTGTGATTACATCAGCCATGATGAAACTCCTCTATTTAATTTAATTTTTTCAATTCTTCTAAAATTTCTTCTTTCGTCATTTGGTCTAAAGGTTTTTTGGTTGTCACATTGGCCGTCGGCTTTTTGTCGTTTATATTGGGCGCGTCTTTTTTAAAAAGATAAGGCGCTTCTTTCTGTAGTGACTCAATAAACCCTTTTATCCCATCTTGAGGGACATTAAAGTTCTCGTCCACTTCTAGCGTAGATAAATCACCTAGCTTTAATAAGTGATCAGCATTTAAACAGCCAGCTTTTTCAGCAAATGTTTTTACTTGATTTGTAACAACATTATACGCGTATTTAGCTTGCATTGTCTTCAATGCTTTTTCCTTTTCGCTTAAGTTTTCTTGTAACTTTTTAAGCAGATCATCTTTTTTACCTTCAGACGCAAGTCGATTATTTTCTAGCTCGTCAAACTTTGATTTAATCTCCTCAAGCTCTGATTTTAAATTTTTGTTAACTCCTAATAACTCACGATTTTTTTTTAAAACCGCTTCGGGATTATTAACAATAATGTCATCTGCTTTTTTTGGATCGTCGATCCCTGGGGCGTTGCCTTCTTTTTCTCCACTCATTTTAAAACTCCTTTTTTATTTTTGTCAACGTCTAGGTTTTGAGCCAAGTAAACGTCGAATATTTCTTAATATTTCATTTGTGAGCATCTTTACGCCCTTTTTATCTAATTGAATAAAAGGCCTACCCATTTTATATTGTTCATTTTTTATTTGTTCATAAGTTTTTGTGTTCATTAGTTCGGATATTTGAGCTTGGATACGTTGTCTTCCAGACTTTAGATCACCAAATCTATAGGGTTTATGCTCGCCTGACTTCATGCCTAGACCAATCGATAGTTTACTTCCTACTCGTTTTACGGAATAAGTTAACGCGTTTAAAAATTCCCCTGTGAAAGTAAGAGAGGATAATTTATTTCTATACGATGGGTAAGTTGAATTAAACCTTTCAAAATATTTTCTTCTAAACGTCGTAAAGGGTTTTATTGCTTTTAATTTTTTTGATCCGGCATTTGAAATCAATTGTCTACCGGATCTTGTTTCTCCAACAATTCGGTTGACTGACATTTTTCCTAACGTTTCAAAAAGTCTTGTATCGTTAGATGAGGTCGTCAAGGATTTTTTTAAACGCTGTAAGGCTAAGGCCGCCTTTAATTTCACTTTCAACAAGGGATGCTCCTCTTAAATCGTCTAATAACGCAAGCTTTAATAAATCACTAAAGCTTTCTTCTTTATCGTCTTTTATCTCGTTTTCAAAATCTCTTTTAATTTTTAATAACTCAGATTTTGGAAGGCCAAAAAAATCTCTTCTAACTCCAACATTCCCAGTAATATGGCCATGGGCTTTTTCTCCGTCTTCATCTCCGCTCTCCCAGCCAATTTTTATTTTATCCGGGCTTAAGTCCAAAACCTCAAGGGAGTTTAACATTGACCCTGTTAAAGTCATATTGATTTTATTTTTACTTTTACCATACGCTTGAAATTTTAATGACTTTGAATACTCTGGGGAGTAAGGAGCTTTTAATTTTCTTCCCTGGGCGTCAATCCCTGATTCAGTTCTAGAAATTATTTTGTCAATAATTTCTTGCCCTAATTTTTCAACAATTGCGCGTTGAGATACACTTTGACCAAAGAGTTCTTTAATATCTACTTCTAAATAAACATTGTTTTGATCTTTAGTTTTGTG
>CAYXJQ010000010.1:0-9719 GCA_964464985.1 uncultured Pseudomonadales bacterium
TTCTTGTCACGAATACCAATTATGTCTACAGTTTCACCAACTTTAACTACGCCGGTCTCAATACGACCAGTAACCACTGTTCCACGACCCTTAATAGAAAAGACATCTTCAATATACATGGAAAAGGGCTTATCAATATCACGTACTGGCTCAGAAATGTAGTCATCGACTGCATCGAGTAGTTTCATAATTTGATCTTGAGCATCTTTATCACCTTCTAGGGCTTTGAGGGCACTCACTCGCAAAACTGGAGCGTTGTCACCATCATAACCATATTTGGTTAAGAGCTCTCGAACTTCCATTTCCACTAAATCAAGTAGTTCCGCATCATCAACCATATCACATTTGTTCAAAGCGACAATTAATTTAGGTACGTTCACCTGATTAGCTAAAAGGATATGTTCTCGAGTCTGAGGCATTGGACCGTCAGTAGCAGCTACCACTAAGATAGCTCCATCCATTTGAGCAGCACCAGTAATCATGTTTTTAATGTAATCAGCATGACCTGGAGCATCAATGTGAGCATAGTGACGTTTCTCTGTTTCGTACTCGATGTGAGAAATATTAATTGTAATACCTCTTGCAATCTCTTCAGCACTGCTTTCAATATCATCATATTTCATAGCTTTATTGGTTTCTGTTGGAACCTTTTCTGCTAAAACATGAGTCATTGCTGCTGTTAAAGTGGTTTTACCATGATCAACGTGGCCAATTGTACCAATATTGACGTGGGGTTTATTTCTGACAAATTTTTGTGCATCTGCCATAACTTTTATCTCCTTTTTTTAATACTTATTAATAATTTTTAACCTTCTTATTATACACTAATCTGAAAAATTAGGCCTTTTTACCTTTTCTTTCTTCGATGATTGCTTCAGTAATATTACGAGGCACCTCATCATAGTGGCTAGGTAATAAAACACTGGTGGCTCGACCCTGAGTCATACCACGCAAAGTAGTTACATAGCCTTGCATTTCTGCTAGAGGAGCAATAGCTGTAATAATACTAATATTGCCACGTTGATTAGTCCCTTGAATTTGTGCTCTACGACTGCCCAAGTCACCAATTACATCTCCCATATATTCTTCTGGAGTACTAACTTCAACCTTCATGATTGGCTCAATCAGTACCATGTCTGCCTTACCCACCGCATCACGCATGGCAAACGAGCCAGCCATTTTAAAAGCCAATTCACTAGAATCAACCTCATGATAAGAACCATCGTATAGAGTTACTTGGACATCAACCATAGGATAGTTCGCCAAAAAACCACGATCTAGAGCTTCTTTAACGCCTTTGTTAGTTGGCTCGATGTATTCTCTAGGTACTGTTCCGCCTTTAATTTCATTAACAAATTCGTAACCTGTACCGCGATCCTTGGGCTCAATACGCAATAAAACGTGACCATATTGTCCACGACCACCAGACTGCTTAATATATTTACCTTCGCCTTCAGCTTCTTTTTTAATTGTTTCACGATAAGCTACTTGAGGTTTACCAACATCAGCGTCGACATGGAATTCACGTTTTAAACGATCAACAATAATTTCTAAGTGTAGTTCACCCATACCACCGATAATGGTTTGGCCAGTTTCCTGATCTGATTTAATACTAAAAGTTGGATCTTCTTCGCTCAGTTTAGCAAGAGCCATACCCATTTTTTCTTGGTCAGCTTTGGTGCGTGGCTCAATAGCTAGATAGATAACTGGTTCTGCAAAAGTAATACCTTCCAAAACTATTGGGTGCTTTTCATCACACAAAGTGTCACCAGTCTTTGTTTCTTTTAAACCAATCATCGCTACAATTTCTCCAGCTGCTGCTTCACTAATTTCTTCTCTTTGATTAGCATGCATCAACAACAAGCGTCCCAAGCGTTCTTTGGTATCTTTGCTGGAGTTATAGATATAACTACCAGATTGCATAATTCCCGAATAAATTCTAAAGTAAGTTAGTTTCCCAACATGAGGATCAGTTTGAATTTTAAAAGCCAATCCACAAAATTTTTCTTCAGGGGTTAGTTTACGTTCTATTACCTCTTCGGTACCTGGTTCAAGACCAGTAATGTGATCTATATCCAAAGGAGATGGTAAGTATTCAATAACTGCATCTAATAGAGGTTGAAGCCCTGTATTTTTTAGCGAAGAACCAGCATAAACTGGAACAAGCTTGTAATCAATAACTGCTTGTCTCAAGGCTACTTTTAACTCATTAAGCTCAATTTCTTCTGAATTGAGAAATTTTTCCATTAGAGTGTCATCGGTTTCAGCGATTGATTCTACTAATTCAGCTCTCATTGCTTCTGCTTCTGCTTGATATTGCTCAGGAATTTCTTTAACCTCAGGTTCGGTAGCTGCCTCATGATCTTCCCAAAAATAAGCTTGACGAGTCAGTAAATTTATTACCCCATCAAAATTATCTTCACTACCCATTGGCAACACCATCACTGCTGGTTTAACCCCAAATTTAGTACGGATATCTTCTACTGTCGCCTTAAAATCTGCTCCCAATTTATCCATTTTATTAACAAAACAAATTCTAGGTACATTGTACTTATCAGCTTGACGCCAGACAGTTTCTGATTGAGACTGTACGCCCTCACTAGCATCTAGCACTGTAATTCCACCATCAAGCACTCTCAATGAGCGTTCCACCTCAGCAGTAAAATCCACATGTCCTGGGGTATCAATAATATTAAAGCGATAAGATTCTTTAGCCAAATGACTATCAAAATAAGGTTTCCAAAAACAAGTGGTAGCTGCTGACATGATAGTAATGCCACGCTCCTGCTCTTGAGCCATCCAGTCCATAGTGGCAGCGCCCTCATGAACTTCTCCAATCTTATAATTACGACCGGTGTAAAAAAGAATTCTCTCTGTAGTAGTGGTTTTACCAGCGTCAATATGAGCAATAATACCAATATTCCTAATTCTATCTAGAGCTACTTTACGCTGATTTGAAATACCTGACATAAATACTTTTGCGCGCTTCAAGCGCTTTTTCTAATAATATAATGAACAATAATTCTATATTTTTTTTACTTAAATAACTAGCAATAATTTACCAACGGAAATGGGAAAAAGCCTTGTTGGCTTCAGCCATTCGGTGAGAGGTGTTTCTTTTTTCAATTGCTCCACCTTGTTCAGTTAGAGCATCTAAAATTTCAGCCGCTAATTTTTCTGCGAAAGTGTGAAATTGTTTATTTGCTCTTTTATTGGCTTCATTGATTAACCAACGAACGCTCAAAGAACGAGCTCTTAAATCTCTCACAGGCATTGGCACTTGATAGGAAGCTCCTCCTACACGACGAGTTCTTACTTCCATTTTTGGTTTGATTTTCTCTAAAGCTTCTTCTAAAACTTCCACAGGCTTACGCTTGGTTTGTTTAGATACAATTTCCAAAGCTGCATAAACTTGTTTTTGAGCTACTGATTTTTTACCATCCCTCATACTGCGATTAATTAAACGTTGCACTAGAGTAGATCCGTACTTAACATCTTTTTCTACAGGACGAATAGTGGCTTTTTTAGTTCTCATAAGCTTTAACTCCTCTTCACCCCGTACTTACTACGGCTTGATTTTCGCTCATCAACTCCAGCACAATCATATTTACCACGTATAATATGGTATTTCACACCAGGTAAATCTTTTACTCTGCCACCACGAACTAAAACCACACTATGTTCTGCCAAATTATGACCTTCTCCTGGAATATAAGCTGTCACTTCAACCTTATTTGACAAACGCACCCTTGCTACTTTTCGCAAAGCTGAGTTAGGCTTTTTTGGTGTCATGGTTTTAACCACAGTACACACACCTCGTTTTTGAGGATTAGTTGTTTTAGTTGGACGGTTAGTGTTTGAATTGAAACTGCGACGTAAAGCTGTAGCTTTAACACGCTTAGTTCTCTTCTTTCTTCCGCCTTTTCTGATTAGTTGATTAATGGTTGGCATAAATATTTTTATTTTCTATAACTTGAAGGGCAATTTTAACATAAGAGTTAAAGATTATCCAGATTGTTTCTAGTCTAATCGCGCCCTTTCTTCACTAGTAGGAATTAATCGTCCAATGATGACATTTTCTTTCAAACCCTTTAAGTAATCAATTGATCCCTCAGCAGCAGCATCGGTTAAAACATGCTTTGTATGTTGGAAAGAAGCCGCTGATAACCAAGAGTCGGTAAACAAAGAAGAACGAGTAATACCCAATAAAAGTACTCTTGCAGTGGCGGGATCACCACCAGCTGCCATGGCGTCTTCATTTGCATCAACAAAACGACTGCGTTCCACTACTTCACCAACTAAGAAATCTGTGTCTCCTGGCATATCAATCTGCAATTTATCACCCATTTTTCTGGCTATAACCTCAAAATGCTTATCATTAATGGTAATACCTTGAGACTCATAAACTGCCTGAACTTGATCCACTATATATTGCTGAGTGGCCAATAATCCAGAAAGTTGCAATAATTCTTGGATATTAATTCCACCAGCTGTCAAAGCTTGTCCTGTGGAAACCAATTCTTTATCTGATACTTTAAGAGTGACAGAATTGGAGAAGGTGTAACTTTCTTCTTCCCCGTTATCACCTTTGATGGTGACTTCTTGATCATTTTCTTTTTGCTTAATTCTAACTTTACCAGGAAAATGAGCAATAATTGCTTGAAGTTTTGGATTACGAGCTTCTAATAACTCTTCAACACGAGGCAAACCCTGAGTCACGTCTAAACCAACAATACCACCGGAGTGCTTAACCCGCATTGTCAATTGTGTACCAGGCTCTCCAATTGATTGAGCTGCTAGTACTCCAACTGGAACACCAATTTTTACCACACTACGGTTAGAAAAATCCCAACCATAACATTTAGCACATAAGCCATGTTTTGAACGACAAGTGAGGGCGGATTTTACCCAAACCGAATCAATAGCACTTTGATCTATTTTTTCAGCTAAATCTGGAGTGATTAATTCACCGGCTTTCAATAAAATTTTATTTCCCTCCTTAACATCCTTGTTCACATATCGACCAATAATTCTAGCCATAAACACATCTTTTCTTGGCAACCTAACAATCTCAATTCCCTCTTCGGTACCACAATCTTCAGAACGAATGATAGCATCATGAGATACATCAACAAGTCGACGTGTCAAATAACCAGCATCAGCAGTTTTAATAGCCGAGTCAGTTAAACCTTTTCTAGAACCACGAGCCGAAGTAACATATTCAAAAATACTTAAACCCTGCCTAAAATTAGACTTGGTAGGCATTTCTACAATATTACCCAAAGGATCAACCACTAAACCACGCATTGCTGCTAATTGTTTTACTTGATCTTTAGAGGCACGAGTACCACCAGAATCAATAATGGTTTTAACACTATTGCTATCGTCATAAGTAGCCCAAGTTTTCTCTGCTAATTCTTCTGTAGTCTTAACCCAAACATCTAGTGATTGACGACGACGTTCTTCATCAGCAATTAGACCTTGCATGTAATAGTCTTGAATTTTTTCTACTGCTTTGTTAGCCTTATCCACAATTTGATCTTTTTCTTCGATCATTCCACAATCACTTACACCTACTGATAAACCAGATTTAGTAGCTGCTTTAAAGCCCAGATCTTTGATATCATCAATCATGGTGGCTACAACAGATTCTGGTTCAGTTTCAATAGCTTTAGTCACAATTTTTTTGATTTTTTTAGAATCAACATTTTCATTGATAAAGCGTAAGCTCACAGGTAGGACACTATTAAATAGTAGACGTCCAACAGTAGTTTCAACCAACTGAGTTTCACCCTTAATCTTAAGTTTAACTTTGATCTTTTGACGAAGTGATAAACGACCTATTTGATAAAGATGATAAGCTTCATTCTTGCTACTTAAAATAGCAGGAAAATCTTCTAAATTTTCATCAAAAGCAGTGTAATAATAAACACCCATGGCCATTTCTTTATTTGGTAAAGTAACTGGTTCGCCGTTTGCTGGTTTAAGCAAATTATGATCAGCCATCATTAACTCAATAGCTTCTTTTTGAGCTTCTTTGGTTAGGGGGACATGAACAGCCATTTGGTCGCCATCAAAGTCAGCATTGTAACCAGCGCAGACACAAGGGTGAAGTGAAATTGCACTGCCCTCAATCAAAACTGGGAAAAAGGCCTGAATACCAAGCTTATGTAGCGTTGGAGCTCGGTTTAATAAAACCGGGTGATTTTCAATTACTTTTTCTAAAACTGCATAAACGTCCGCTTCTCGACGGTCTACTAAGTGACGAGCACTCTTTACATTTGGAGCAATACCTCGAACAATTAGTTCTCGTAAAACGTAAGGTTTAAACATTTCTAATGCCATATCCTTAGGCAAACCACATTGATTAAGCTTTAATTCTGGACCAACAATAATTACACTGCGTCCAGAGTAGTCAACTCTTTTGCCCAATAAATTTTGGCGGAAACGACCAGTTTTACCACGCAACATTTCGGAGAGTGAGCGTAGTGGTCGACGGTTGGAACGACGGCGAGTTTGCTTGGCTTGAGAACTATCAATTAAAGAATCAACAGCCTCCTGCAACATGCGTTTTTCATTACGTAAAATAATTTCTGGAGCACCCAAATTAATTAAGTGAGCCAAACGATTATTACGATTAATCACTCGACGATATAAGTCGTTTAAATCTGAAGCAGCAAAACGACCACCTGATAATTGAACCATTGGCCTTAGATCTGGAGGTAAAACAGGTAAAATAGACAAAAACATCCAGCTTGGACTAATTTCAGATTTTTTTAAACCTTCAAAAACACGCAAACGTTTAATAATTTTAGTTTTTTTAGCCCCCTTGCTCTCAACTAAATCATCGCGCAAAGAAACAATTTCTTTATCAAGATCTATCTCTTTAACTAACTCTAAAATAGCTTCTGCTCCCATCCCCACTCTTAAGTGTGAGTTAGCATTATATTCATCGAGTTTTAAGTATTCATCTTCTGTTAAAACTACTTTTTTCTTTATTTTTTTAACCATTTGTTTAATGGTTTTATAAATTTCTTCAGTTTGCTCAGTTTGTACCTCTAATTGTTGTTTGGCTGCTATAATTTTATTTTTAGTTTTTAAATCTAGTTCAGTTAATTTAAGTTGTAGGGTTTCCTTGCTTTTAACTTTATCTTTTAAGGCCTGAGTTTCATTTTTAAAATCTTCCTTAATTTTTAAAATTGCTTGTTCAGTACTATCTTTAAGCTCATCTATAGCTGCTACACTGTCAACTTCTAATTGTTGTAAAACAGCTTTCTTTTCATCATTATCAACTCCCAAAACAATATACTGGGAAAAATACATAATGGAATTTAGATTACGAGGTGAAAGGTTTAATAAGAGAGATAATTTTGAAGGAGCTCCCTTAAAGAACCAAATATGAGCAACAGGAGCTGCCAATTGAATGTGTCCCATTCTTTCACGACGCACTCTTGATTCAGTAACCTCTACACCACACTTGTCACAAATAATTCCTTTATAACGAATGCGTTTGTATTTACCGCAGTGGCACTCATAATCTTTAACTGGTCCGAAGATTTTCTCATCAAATAAGCCATCTTTTTCTGGTTTAAGTGATCGATAATTAATGGTTTCTGGCTTTTTGACTTCACCATAAGACCAATCTCTAATTTCTTCAGAGGAAGCAATTTTAATTTGCAGGGCACTGAAATCAATAATGTCTTTAGTTTTTTTGACTGGCTGGTTAAAAAATTTTGGCATAAGTTTTTCTGATTATTCTTACTAAGAGATTTAGTTTTTAATCTTCGTCCTTTCCTTCTTCTTCAATTGTTGCTTCATCCTCTTCTGCTAGATCATCTTCTTCATCTTCGTCTGTTTGATCTATGTTTTCTTCATCTGGTTCCTCATCACTAACCTCATCATCTTCTTCTTTATCAGCTGTTTTTTCGGAATCTAAGTCTTCTAAGATTAATAATTCTTCCTGATCTTTTTCAGCAGTTGGTTCTTCATCGCTAAGTACTACTTCTTCTAGTGGATCAATGTTTAATGCTAAAGAATTTAATTCTTTACATAAAACCTTAAATGATTCTGGAACTGTAGGAGCTGGAATTTCTTCACCTTTAACAATAGCTTCGAAAGCTTTAGCTCTCCCTCGCACATCATCTGACTTAATGGTCAACATTTCTTGCAAGACATAAGCAGCTCGATGTGCTTCTAGTGCCCAAACTTCCATTTCACCCATTCTTTGACCACCCATTTGAGCTTTACCTCCTAGTGGTTGTTGGGTCACTAATGAGTAAGGACCAGTTGAACGAGCATGAGTTTTATCCTCAACCATGTGACTAAGTTTCAAAATGTAGTTAATTCCAACTACCGATTTTTCATGGTAAGGTTCACCAGTTAAACCGTCATAAAGCTGAGCTTTACCAGATACAGGCAAGCCCGCTTTTTCTAATTCTTGCCAAATTTTATCTTCATCAAATACCTCAAAAGCTGGTGTAGCTACACTGTAACCCAATTTGTCTGCAGCCCAACCTAGATGAGCTTCTAACAATTGACCAAGATTCATACGAGCCAAAACTGATAAAGGAGAAACAATAATGTCTACTGGGGTTCCATCTTCTAAATGGGGCATATCAGCCTGTGGCACTATTTTAGAAATTACACCTTTATTACCATGACGACCAGCTAATTTATCTCCTACCACAATCTTTCGTAACTGAGCGACCTTAACTATCACTTCCTTGATTGTACCGGGATCTAATTCATCACCTAAGTCACGATCTAGAATTTGCACATCAATTACCGTTCCTTCATCACCATGAGGCATACGTAATGAAGTATCTCTAATTTCTTTAGATTTTTCACCAAAAATAGCTCTCAATAAACGCTCTTCTGGAGAAAGTTCTGTCTCACCTTTGGGGGCTACTTTACCAACCAAGATGTCTCCGGATTTAACGTGACTACCAACCTGGATAATTCCATCAATATTTAAATTAGCCAAAAAAGTTTCGCTCACATTTGGAATATCGTTGGTCAATTCTTCAGGACCCAAACGAGTATCCATAACTTTTGCTTTGTGTTCACTAATCTGAATCGAACTCAAAGTGTCTTCTTTTACTAAGCGATCAGAAATAACAATAGCGTCCTCGTAACCCAAACCATTGTATAAAGTGTAAGCAATTAACAAATTTGTACCTAAAGCTAATTCTCCTTTATCAGTAGCCGGACCATCAATTAGCACATCACCTTTTTTCAGTTTATCTCCAACTTTAACTTCTGGAGTTTGATTATAACAAGTGCTTTGAGCAGTACGAGCAAATTTATTTAAAGTATAAACAAGAGTTCCTTGTTGATAGCTAACATGCTCATCTTTATTTGTTTCCACCCAATTCTTTGCTTTATCATAATGCTTAGGATCAATCTTTAAAACTATTTCACTAGCATCAACACTTTGAATCTCTCCAGGAAATTCTGCTAATACTGTCCAACCCATAGCAGATGCTATTTCTTTTTCCATACCAGTACCTATAATAGGAGCTTGAGTTTTAAGCAAAGGAACAGCCTGGCATTGCATGTGAGAACCCATTAAAGCTCGATTTGCTTCATCATGAGCAATAAAAGGAATAAGTGAGGCGCTACTACCCACCACTTGGCGAGGCACCACGTCAATGTATTCAACCTTTTTTACTGAACCCTCAATAAATTCATTAGCATAACGCATTGGCACCCAATCTTGA
>CAYXJQ010000011.1:0-3173 GCA_964464985.1 uncultured Pseudomonadales bacterium
AGTTCTTTTTTTAAAGAACGTTTTGGTAAGTTGATAGGATTGTTATTAACAAAACCAAATATGCCACACATGGGTTCTATGTTAACATAAAGAAGTTAAAAATGAAGCAAAAAAAAATTATTTTTACCTTAGATTTGGAAGCTGATCACGCTGGTTTAATTTCGGCCAATTATCAGATGTGGAAAAAAAAGAACATTGTATCTTTATTAAACCTATTAAAAAAACATCAAGTAACTTTATCGGTTTTTGTGGTAGCTAAAGCCTTAAATAAAAAAAACAAAGAGGTTATTGAATTATTTAAAAAATTTGGGGCGGAATTTTATTTGCACTCTTTTTCACATCAACAGGCGGAAAACAATCTTCACGAAGAATTGGAACTGGGCACTGTTGCTTTTAAGGATTTTTTTGGACATAGGCCTCTTGCATATCGAGCTCCGGCTTACCAAATAAAAATTAGCGATCTAGCGGTTTTAAAAGAATACAAAATTAATTTGGATTCTAGTTGTTTGCCTAGTTTATGGCAGATGCCTAGACATTTTTTTCAAAAACATCTATTTTTAAAAAATAAATATGTAAAAGAATTGCCGGTTACAGTGCTTGATCCTCTTGGTATTCCTAATGCCTTAAGCTGGATAAAACTTTTGGGTTTTAATAATTTTATTCGTTGTTTTCGGTTTAATAGTAATTTTAAAAAAAATCAATGGCCTATGGTTTTTGTTTTTCATCTTCATGATTTATTTCCCAATCAGTCTAGCAAAGATCTTGATTTATTTTGGCGTTTTATTTATTCAAGAAACAGCAATCGTGGTTTACAATATCTAGAAGATTTTATTATTTATTTAAAAGAAGAGGAATTTGAATTCGATCAAGTTTCTAATTATTTATGATTATTTTAGGTTTATCAATTTTTGAACAAAACCCAGCAGCAGCAATTATTATTGATGGAGAACTTGTAGTTTATGCTGAAGAAGAGCGTTTTATTCGTTTTAAAAATGCAGATGGTTTTTTTCCAACAAAAGCAGTTGAATTTTGTTTAAAAAAAACCAAATTGGATTTAGCTGATGTAGATCAAATTGCCATAGGTTGGGACTATCAAAAGTATCAGTGGTTTATACCTTGGTTTTCCTTAAAATCTACTTTTAAATACTGGCCTAGTTTGTTAGGAGGGAATCAATCTAGTTCTTTTTTACTCAATATTTTATCTAGGAAGCCAGCTTTAATTAAACACCGAATAGCTTTGGCTTTAAAACAAATTGAAAAAACTCCTATTAAGGATAAGATTAAATTTTTTTCTCACCACCTGTCTCATGCAGCCAGTGCTTTTTATTTATCTTCTTTTAAAAAGTCTTTAGTGTTGGTCATGGATGGTAGTGGAGAAGAACGCACAATTGGTGTTTATGAAGGACAAGGAAAAAATTTAAAAGAACTGAGTAAAACAGAGTTACCTAATTCTTTAGGTTGGTTTTATGCGGCTTTTTCTGCTTTTTTAGGGTTTCAGCCTTACAGTGAAGCAGGTTTTTTGATGGGTTTAGCTGCTTATGGAGAGGTGCAACCAGATTTACTGAAAAAAATACAAAATATTTTGCAAATAAAGGATGGTCAAATAAAAGTTAAAGGAGAGTATTTGCTTCTTGGTCGACATAATTATCATGAGGATTTTAGTGATCGTTTGATAGAGTTGTTTGGCGAGCAACGCCTGAAAAAAGAAGAAATAACCCAAGAGCATCGTGATTTAGCTAGAACGGTGCAATATCATTTAGAGGAAACAGTTCTTAAATATTTGAGTTATTTGAAAGAAAAATATCGTTTAAATAACTTGTGTTTGGCTGGAGGTTTGGCCCAAAATGTTAAGCTTAATGGCAGGATTAAAGAAAGCGCTTTGTTTAAATCAATATTTGTGCAGCCAATTAGTCATGACGGTGGCGCAGCTATTGGTGCTGGTTTGTTAGCAAGTTTAGAGCTTGGTTCTAAGCGTTCAAAAGCTCTGGAAAGTGTTTATTTGGGTCCGAGTTATGATGATCAAGAAATAAAAGATTTATTAGATAATGCAAAAGTGAAATATAAAAAACTTCCTTTCAAGAAAATTAGTCAATTGACTGCCCAAGCTTTGGCTGACAATAAAATTGTTGCATGGTTTCAAGGAGCAATGGAAGGGGGTCCACGGGCTTTAGGCAATCGATCTATTTTGGCTAATCCACTAAATCCAGAAATGCCAGATTTGGTTAATCAGCAAGTAAAATATCGAGATGCTTGGAGACCTTTTTGTCCTTCTGTTACAAAAGAAAAAGCAAGTCGTTATTTTGAAAATATTGGTGATGAAGGCAAATACATGATTGTTGCTTATCAAGTGAAAAAATTAATGCAAAAACATATTGCAGCAATTACTCACATTGATGGTTCAGCACGCCCTCAAGTTGTAGATAAAAATACCAATCCTCGTTTTCACAAATTACTCAAAGATTTTGCTAAATTAAGTAGTCACGAAATTTTGATAAACACTTCACTTAATGTAAAAGGTGAACCAATAGCTTGTACGCCTTTAGATGCATTGCGTTGTTTTTACAGTACGGGCATTGATATATTGGTTCTTGGAGATTTTATTTTATATAAATAAAGTAAGATTATTTTATTCATGTTAAAAAAAATAAAGTTTTTTTTATCTAGTCGAAAAGCTTTGGAATTTTTGGTTTTTATTTTTATTGTTATTTCGAGTTTATATTTTTTACGAAATCTTGATTTTTTGGAAGTTCCAGTTAGTGATACTTTTCAATTTATTGATGACAGTCAGAGTTATGCTCAATTTAATTTACCAAATAAAATTCATGCTTCACCAGCGAATCCAATTTTAATTGCTCTAATTACTCCCTTATTAGAAGTAGATTTTCCGGCTGTAAGAGCAGCGACTTCAATCAGCACGATTGCTGTTATTTCAGCTTTAATCTGGTTTTTAGCTGGTCAAAGTTTGGCTTTTATCTTAACTGTTTTTGTTTCTGTTCTAATTATTGCCTGCCCCTGCTCATTAGGCTTAGCCACGCCAACAGCAGTAATGATGGGAATCGGGCTGGCAGCTGAAAAAGGAATATTAATTAAAAACCAAAAAGCCCTGGAAATGGCTAAAAAAATTGACACAGTTGTTTTTGATAAAACCGGCACCCTAACCCTTGGCCAACCGC
>CAYXJQ010000012.1:0-3859 GCA_964464985.1 uncultured Pseudomonadales bacterium
CTGGTAATTGCAGTCTTAATTCTTATTCAAGTTTGTATTACTTATTTAATTTTTCGAGAAAAAAAACTATATTCAAAAAAAAATAAATATAGGATATTAACTAAGTGGGCTAATTATTTAGTAAAACAATGAAAAGAGTAGTATCATTCTTAATTTTAGGCTTTTTTATTTGGCAATTTATGATAAAATTCCCTGATAAATCAGTCAATTTAATAATGTGTGATGTTGGTCAAGGAGATGCTATTTTAATTCAGCAAGGTTTTTTTCAAGTTTTAATTGACACCGGTCCCGATGAAGCAGTTTTGACTTGTCTTAATCGTTATTTGCCATTTATAGATAAAAAGATTGATGTATTAGTCTTAACTCATTATGACAGTGATCATATTGGCGGTTTTACTAGTTTGTCAACAAATTACCAATTTGACACAATTTTTGCTCCCCTAAGCGAAAATAAAGATAGTGAGCTTTTTCTCGAGTTAAATCGGGTTTTTTTTGACTTAATTGAGCAAGGAACGAGGGTTAAACAGCCGATTTTGGGCCAGCAAATGGCTTATCAGGATTTTAGCCTGGACAATCAAGCCAATCAATTGTTGTTTACCTTCTTAACTCCAGCTGAACTCGAGTTAGAGTTTTTACAAAGCTTCAACTTTTTCCAGGCGGAGTCCAGGCTACCCGAAACTATATTATCGGCTTTTAATCAAGAAAATTTTAGAAATTTTGAGCCTCTAGAAAGCACAAATAACCGATCTATCGCTCTTTTATTTAAATATGGCCAGTTGAATATCTTCCTATCTGGTGACCTTGAGGAAGAAGGGGAGCTTAGCATTATTAGCTCGGCTTTGATAGATCAAGTAGACATCTTAAAAGTAGCGCATCATGGGTCAAAAACCTCAAGTACACCGGCTTTTTTGTCTCAAGTGTTACCCGAATTGTCTCTAATTTCTGTAGGTAAAAATAACAAGTTTGAACACCCTTCACCAGAGGTTTTAGACAATTTAGAAGCTTTTTCTTCTCAAATTGTCCGAACCGATCAAAATGGGGACATCAAAATTGTATTGTTAACAGATGTTTATTATTTTTTAACAACAAAATAATTTTCTTGTAATGCTCAATTTTTTTAATTGTTGCTTTTTACAAAAAATAACTGTTGCGAGCAACTTAGCAATGTGGGCAGAATTGCCAAATTGTCACTGTTAAATACTATGCAATAAGTTACAAAAAAATGCAAGTTTTTATGTTCAATTATTGATTTTACTAAAATAAAGCCAAGTAAAATTGTGCTCAATTTTTACAGTTTTTTGTTCATTTTTACAAATTTTTTTACTAGTTTTTGTTAAGAAAAAATAAATTAAACTCTTTTTTTTCTTATACTTTTTGCTCATTTTTTTGATTAAGGTCATTTTTTAGATTACTTCTTGGCTAATTGCCTGGTTTCCAGGGGAAAGGGTAGGCTTTTGACTTAGTTTTTATTCTGACCGAAGTCAGTCCGAAATAAATTTATAGATAAATTTACTAAAAGTTAAAAATTGAGTACAAAATTTTTCTCATAAAACACTATAATTAATTTTCAATATTAAAAATATGAAGAGTAATAAATATACTCAAAACTGTTCGTCTTTTCTTTGTAATTTGTGTCGCTTATCAAATCTTAATTGGTGTTACAATAACCCTATGTTTAATCATCAGCTTCATCAAATTCCTTTAACTAAATTTAAGCAAAGCTTGCCGCTTTTGACGATTGATTTGCCCACTACTAAATCGATCACGATAATGTTTTTGGCTAATACTGGTTCTCGCTTCGAACCGGTAGGAAAAGAGGGTATCGCTCACTTTTTTGAACACATGGTTTTCAAAGGGACGACAAATTATCCAAACGCTAAAAGTTTGGCAAGAACCCTAGACAGTGTTGGAGCAGATTTTAATGCTTTCACTAGCAAAGAGTACACTGGTTATTATGTTAAATCAGCAGCCACTAATTTTGATTTATCCCTAGATGTTTTGTCAGATATGCTTTTTGCACCCTTATTGAGACAAGAAGATATCGATCGAGAAAAAGGAGTGATTATCGAAGAATTGAATATGTATGTGGATATGCCACAGCATTATATTAGCAATGTTTTCGAACAACTAATTTTTGCTGATTCAGCACTAGCTCACGATATCATTGGTTACAAAAATAGCATTCGTTCTCTAACTAGTGCTGATTTTCAAAATTTTCTTAATCAATATTATGGACCAGAAAACTTATTACTTGTGCTTGCAGGAGGTTTAGATAAAATCAGTCGGGATCGGGAAGTTTTAGCAGACAAAGTAGCTTTGGCTTTTAACAAGCTAGGAAATAAACGTGGTCAAAACACTAAGTTGCTCGCACCCAAAGCAAAGCAAAGTATTGCTGGTCGGCCCGTAGAAATCAACAAAAACGCCTTTTCTAGGCGTCGCTTTAAACTGATTAAACGAGCTAGTGAACAAGCCCATTTTGTGATGGCATGGCCCTCGCTTGATCGTCATCATCCCGATCGCTTTGCCTTATCAGTATTGTCTACAATTTTGGGAGGTAATATGAGTTCGCGCTTATTTACCGAAGTGCGCGAAAAACGAGGTCTTTGCTATTATGTGCGCAGTAATTCGGAATACTATCACGATAGTGGTTATTTGGGTGCTAGTGCAGGGGTTGATCCAAGCCGCCTAAAGGAGGCTATTCAAGCTACTAAAGATGTTTTTTATAATCTAGCGAACGCTAGTGGTAAAAAGGGAGAGAGTGGAGAAATTAGTGCTGTTGAGTTGCTACGTGCCCAAAATTACCTTAAGGGTACAACCATACTCAATTTAGAAGAGAGCAATAATGTTGCCCAATTTTATGGGTTTAAAGAGCTTTTAAATAACAAGATTTTAACTCCCGATGAAGCTTTAGTTAAAATTGATGAAGTTAAAATCGAAGATGTGCAGCGTTTAGCTAAACTTATTTTTCAAAAAAAGCAATTGCGCTTTGCAATAATTGGCGATTTTAGCGATTCTAAGCAAATTCGACAGTGGGCTTTGAGCTAAACTATTTTGATTTTCTATTTTATATTTTGATATATTAAACAACTTTTAGACTAGTTTAAGTCGGAGCTTAGATTTTTCTTCCTTTTTTCTGATCTGTTACTTAATCTTTTGATATTTTGCTTTATGTTTTGATATATATAAATTAGACAAAAGTTCTGATCAAAATAATAGAAAACCAGGCCTTTAAAAACTCCGCTTGGCTTTTAAGTGATTTTTTAAGATCATCGCCAGAAATGGTAAAAGGATATATAATAAGAAATCAATAAATAAGGAGGGAAAAATATGAAAGCTACTCGTACTGCCGTTTTAGTTAAACCGGATGGTTTGCAAAGAGGTTTGATCGGCGAAATTATTAGCAGGTTTGAGCGCAAGGGTTTGAAGTTGGTAGGCCTCAAAATGCTTAGAATGTCTGATGATCAGTTGGATCGTTGGTATAGTGAGCACCGCGAAAAAAGTTTTTTTCATGACCTCAAGTCTTTTATGAGTTCAATGCCTATTGTGGCTATGGTCTGGGAGGGTATTGATGCTGTGCCAGTGGTAAGACTTCTAGTTGGTACCACTTTTGGGCGAGAAGCTGAAGGTGGTTCTATCAGAGGTGATTTTGGTATGAGTCAGCAGATGAATTTGATTCATGCTTCTTCAAATAATGAGGACGCCGAGCGCGAAATTGCCATCGTTTTTGATGAAAATGAGCTATTTCATTACCATGGAGTGACTGAAGCGGTAATCTATGCTGAAGGAGAAGCCGAATTCGACGAGAATGGGGAATAAATAGCAATAAAATTGAGATTCCTTTTACTCAAGTAGTTGATTT
>CAYXJQ010000013.1:0-16594 GCA_964464985.1 uncultured Pseudomonadales bacterium
TCTATTAAAAAGTGAACAGCGAGGTAATCGCTTATACTATTATTTAAATAAGCGCTATCTTTATCATCAAGAATTACAGAGAGTTGTTGCCAAAAGTACTGGCCTGGGTAAAAAAATTCGTCGTTATAGACGCAAACTCGGTTCTCTTTCTTACGTAATGTTTTCTGGAACCTTTGCCAGTCGTCAACAAGCTCGTCCAGATGAGCTAGATATTTTATTGGTTGGCGATGTTGTTTTACCAGAGCTAGATGCAATCATTAAAGCAGAGCAAAAAGAATTAGGAAGAGAAATTAATTATGCAGTGCTTAATGCAGATGAATTTGAATTCAGAAAAACTAGAAGAGATCCTTTTGTTATGGAGGTTTTATATGGGGTCAGAGTGATGATTATTGGTGATGAAAACGAGTTTTGTCATCGTGATATGCCAACCAGCTAATTATAAAATTTTATAGATTATTTTTATGAATAAAAAATCAAAGGGTCGAAGTCTTTTTTTGATTTTTTTGCTGAGCATCATTGCTGCTTATATTGCTTTTCCAGATTTTTTGAAGTTTGACCAGACTATTTTAAGTAGACGCGTTCAGTTTGAAATTAATAAAAAACCGATTGATTTTTATTTTTGGGGTAAACGAGTATATAAAGATTTTCAACTAAAAAAGGGCTTGGATATTCAGGGAGGAATGCAGGTGGTCTTGCGGGCTAGGGTAGATCAAATTGATCCAGAAGACAGAGAAATTGCTCTAGAGTCGGCTAGAAATATTATTAGTCGCAGGGTTGACCTATATGGAATTAGTGAACCAAGTATTCAGACTGCTCGTTTAGAAGACGAATATCGTCTTATTGTTGAACTCCCTGGTGTTGATGATCCTCAAGAGGCTCTAGATTTAGTTGGTCAAACTGCACAATTAGAATTTAGATTAGAGAAAAAGTTAAGTGAAGAAGAATTGGCAACAGCTACGCAATCAGCCTTAGTGTGGGATGAATACTTTGAAAATACGGGTTTAACAGGACAACAATTAAAAAGAGCGCAGGTGCAATTTGATCAACAAAGTGCCAATCCCATCATTGCTTTAGAGTTTAATGATGAGGGACGAGAGCTTTTTGCTGATATTACCAAAAATAATTTAAATGAGATTTTAGCCATTTTTATTGATGGTTCGCCGGTGGTAACACCAACTATTTCAAACGCTATTTTAGATGGACGAGCGGTAATGACTGGCGATTTTAGTGTTGAGGAAGCCAAGAATTTAGCCATTCAGTTAAATGCTGGAGCACTACCAGTAGACATTGAAGTTTTAGAACAAAAGAATGTTGGGGCTAGTTTAGGGGATGAATCAGTAAGAAAAAGTATTAATGCGGGTATAGTGGGCTTATGTTTAGTAATTTTATTTATGATTTTGTATTACGGCTGGCTGGGAGTAATTTCTTCTTTAGCTCTTATTATTTATGCAGTTTTAACTCTTGCTATTTATAAAGTTATAGGTGTCGTTTTAACTTTACCAGGAATTGCTGGTCTAATTTTAACGATTGGAATGGCAGTGGATGCAAATATTTTAATTTTTGAAAGAATGAAGGAAGAACAGCGAGCTGGTTCTAGTTATGCCGAATCAATGGAATTGGGTTTTGGTCGAGCTTGGGATAGTATTAAGGACGCTAACCTGGCTTCAATTATTACGGCTCTAGTATTGATTAATCCTCTCAATTTTTCTTTTTTAAATACCAGTGGCTTAGTTAAGGGATTTGGCGTTACCTTTTTGCTAGGAAGTTTAATAAGTATGTTTACTGGTGTCCTCGTATCAAGAATTTTGGTAAGGCAACTGATGCCGATTATTAAACCTAAGGAATTTAAATCATGAATTTGATGAAATATAAAAAAATTTTCTTTTTAATTTCAGCTTTTTTTCTTGTGCCGGGATTAATTTCTCTGGCTCTTTTTGGTTTAAAACCAGCTATAGATTTTACTGGAGGTAGCTTGATGGAGATTGAATTCTTAGAAGAGGAAAAATTAAGTGCTTACCAAGAAGAAAGTTTCAAAGACAGCCTGAGGGAAATTTTTGAAATTAATACAATTCAGTTGACTGGTGAAAACAATTTAATACTAAAGGGTAAAGAGATCAGTAATGAAAATAAGGATATTGTTCTAGAAACTATTAGTCAACAATATGGAGAATTAGAGCTGTTGCGTTTTGAGAGTGCTGGTCCACTTTTAGGCAAAGAATTGTTGAAGAAAACTTTTATAGCTATACTTTTAGTATCTGGAGTGATTATTTTTTATATCTGGCGACAATTTAACGAAATAAAGTATGGGATTTCGGCAGTGCTGGCCATGTTTCATGACTCTCTGATTTTGATCGGAATTTTTAGTTTATTGGGTTATTTTAAGGGAGTCGAAGTTGATTTGTTATTTGTGACTGCAGTATTAACTACCTTGTCTTTTTCTATTCATGACACAGTTGTTGTTTACAATCGTATTAGAGAATTGCAAAAAAAACAGAAACATCTCTCTCTAACCGCAATTGCCAATGCAGCTGTTTGGAAAACTTTAGGTAGATCAATAAATGATTCGGTAACCATCATTTTAATGTTGCTTTCTTTAGTTTTACTTGGAGGTGAAAGTATTCACTATTTTTCTTTAGCGCTGTTAATAGGTGCTATTACTGGCACCTATTCAAGTACTTTTACTGCTGTACCAATATTGTTAGTTTGGGAAGAAATTGTAGATCGTCGTAAAAATAAAGAAAAATAGTTTTATTTTTTATTTTCAGCCAAAATTTTTTTTGCTTCAGCAATTAATAGATTTTTTTTATTGAGTTCGGGATTCTGTAAAACTTTTTCTAAAAGTTGTTTAAGAATTTGACCAACAATTGGGCTAGCTTTGATTTTTAAATTTTTAATTAAATCTTGACCGTTGACTGCTAAATCACTCAAATCCATGGGTTGATTGAGTTGTTTAATAATTCGATCTTTAAATTCTTCTAGTCTCCAGCTAGTTTTTTTAGCACCACTTCCCAAGCGATCTCCTTCTCTCAGATCTAGAATATCATCAATATTTTCCAATCCCACCTTTTTAATAAAGCGACGAATTGAGGCATCAGTGTGCTCTGGTTGATAATAAAACATGTGATAGCGAACTAGAATGAATACTCGTTGAACATCCTTTTTAGCCAAACGAAGTCTTTTAGCAATTTTACTGGCAACTCTAGAGCCGGATACCTCATGATTATAAAAAGTAATTTCTTTGTTTTTTTCAGAATAAGTTTCTGGTTTCCCGACATCATGTAAGAGAACTGCTAGGCGAACGACCGGATCCTGACTAGGACAAGCCTCAAGAGCATCAAGACTATGAATCCAAACATCAGTCGTGTGATGTCCTGGTTGATCCATGTTTTTACCCAATTTTAATTCTGGAATAATATAATCTAGCAAACCTGTTTCGTCCAAGAGTCTAATACCATCTGCTGGATGAGGAGAAGCCAAAATTTTCATAAGCTCAGTACTAATTCTTTCGAAACTAACAAAGGGCAATAAGTCTTTATTATTTTTAATTGATAAGTAAGTTTCCTTTTCTATTTTCATGTTTAATTGAACGGCTAAGCGAACAGCTCTAAGCATTCTCAAGGCATCTTCTTTAAATCTTTGATCTGCTTGGCCAACAGTTCTAATGAGCTTATTTTTTAAGTCCTGATAGCCTCGGTATTCATCAATTAGTTGCCAATCATTTACTTCAGGCTGATAATATTCTTGGATATTTTTTTGTTTATCAAATATTTTTTCTAAATAACTGTTGTTTATGTCTATAGCCATAGCGTTAACAGTAAAATCGCGCCTACTTAAGTCATCTTTAATATTTTTCCCCCAAACTACGGTTTCTGGTCGACGATGATCTGAATAATTACCATCACTGCGGAAGGTGGTAATTTCAAAAGGAGGAAGCTTAGCTTTTTCCGATTTGTTTTCCAAAATTTTTTTAGAAGAATTTGCTTTATTTTTTAAAGATGCGTGAATTTTTTTAGCTTTTTTTAAATTAATAATTTTTTTAGCTTGATCTCTTTTTATAAATTCTTTTTCTTTATCCAACAATCTTTTATATAAATTTTTCTTTGGCAATTTAAAGCCTTGATCAATTATTTGCTTTATCAAATTTTCGTGAGTAATACTAACAGTGCCAAATGAGTTTTCATAAAAACTTTTTGAAAAAACCTTCTGTATTTCTTGAGGATTAGCACTAGTAGTAAAATCAAAATCTTTGACATCTTCTTGTTTAAGAATGAGGTCTCTAACTGCTCCACCTACTATATAAGCTTCAAAACCAGCTTGTTTGAGTCTATAAATGATAAAAAGTGATTCAAATGGTAAATTCAGCTTCATAAGGTTATTATAAAAGAACTATGAAGAAATGGCAGTTGCAATCTGATTTGTTGGTAAAAGATAAAAAACAACTATCAACGGTCTTATTAAAAAATCGTGGCATTAATCTTGATTCAGCTAATAATTTTTTTGATCCGACACATCCAAAAAAATGGCAATTAAAAAGCTTAGGTTTTAGTCGTTCTGATTTTAATAAAATAAAAAAACGCCTTGATTTGGCTAAAAAAGAAAAAGAAACAGTTTATATTTTTGGTGATTACGATAGTGACGGAGTGTGCGCGAGCGCTATTTTATGGGAGGGTTTGAAGTTTTTAGGTATTAATAGTTTACCCTTTATTCCCAATCGACAAAAGCATGGCTATGGCTTATCTATTAAGGCATTAAAAGACTTATTTAAGCAAAAAGGTAAACCTGATTTATTAATAACTGTTGATAACGGCATTGTTGCGCTAGCAGCTCTAAAGTTTTTAGCTAAAGAAGGAGTGGAAGTAATAGTGACAGATCACCATCAACCTGATCAAGAAGAATTGCCAGTTTTAGCTGTTTTTCACTCAACAAGAGTTTGTGGTGCGGCAGTAGCTTGGTTTTTAGTTAAAGAATTATTTAAAACAGTCGAAGATCAATTAAAAGCCGATAAGAAATTAAACGATTTTTTATCACTAGCAGCAATTGCAACAGTTACTGACTTAATGAAACTACTAGATATAAATAGAAGTCTAGTTACTCATGGTTTGCTTGCTTTACAAAAAACTAAACGACCTGGTTTATTAGCTCTTTATCAGCTTAGTCGTTTAAAAAAAGAGGATATTAATAGTTATCATTTGGGTTATGTGCTTGGACCAAGAATTAATGCCATGGGTAGGTTGGCTGACAGTATGGATGCCTTGCGCTTAATTTGTACAAAAAATAAGCTTCAAGCTAAAAAGCTAGCTGCTCTTTTACAAGAAACTAATATTGAGCGTCAAGAATTGACGAAGGATCTAATTGATCAAGCAGAATCATCTTTAAGTAGCAAGGATAAACAACAAAGTATTATTATTATTGATGGAGATTATCATGAAGGTGTGGTTGGCTTGTTAGCTGGTAAATTAGCTGAAAAATATTTAAAACCAAGCATAGTTTTATCTGTACCTAGGACTAAGGACAAGAAGACAATTATTAAAGCCTCAGCACGTTCTTTAACTGGATTTAATATTACAGAGTTTTTACGTCAAGTTGAAGATGAGCTACTCAGTGTTGGTGGACACCCTTTAGCTGCTGGTTTTTCTTTGACCTTGGAAAATCTTGCTTCGGTTAAAAAGAGATTATTTGTTTTAGCAAAAAAACAAGTAACCGAAACGTCTTTGAACCCACAGATTATTGTTGATTGTCAAATTTCCACTTCTTTAGTTGAATTAGAAACGGCTTCGTTTTTAGAAAATTTTGAGCCTCATGGTAATGCTAATCCACAAGCAATTTTTTTATTGAAAGATTTGTTTTTACAAAACACTCAAAGCTTGGGGAATGAATCTCAGCACGCTAAATTATTTTTTAAAGCACCTGACTTAAATCAAGAAATAGTGGTTTTATCATGGAGAGCTTTAGAAAAACATGGCCAATTAGACTTGGGTCAAAATTTTGATTTATTGATTACAATGTCTGTCAATCGTTGGCGAGGTCACAGCAAACTGCAGACAACCCTAAGAGCTATTAGAAAATCTAGTTTATAGATGTTTCTCTAGCATGACTTCCACTTCTGCTAAAGGAATAGCTCCAGGAACTAATTCTCGACCAGCTTTTTCACTAATAATGATTGTGCTTGGTGTGCCGCCTATACCAGCGCCTGTCGCTCCAGAAACCATTTCGTTTACTACAGCAGCCTTTTCTTTACTATCAAGACATTCTTGAACTTGAGTTTGTGAAGCTCCGGCATTAGCAGCCATGGTTAAAATTGTATCTTCAGTAATAATAGAACTCTCTCCCTCTGCTGTAAAAATACTTTGGTCAGCCATTCTTTCGTAAACTTTATCTGTAAATTGCCAAAAAGCCTTTTCGCCAGCGTAATCAGCAACACATTCACTAGCCTGAGCTAGAATATCTGCATGGGCGTGAAAAGAAAGGGGAAAATGTCGATAAACAAAAGTGATTTGATCACTGTACTTCTCAACTAGACTATTAAAGGTAGGATGCCAACGATTACAAAAAGGACATTCATAGTCAGAGTAAGTGATCATGGTTATTTCCGCATTTTCCGAACCCCTATAATGATCTTTTTCATTAAATGCTGGAACTTCATCTAAACTTAGATAATTATCAATATCCTCAATGTCATTGGGTTCGCTATCTTGTTCGTTGGAGCCAATTAAGTTATTAGATTTGAGCAATTGGTTTTCAGTCCACAAAGAGCCTCCTAAGAAACCAAGAATAATAACGATTAAAAAAACAATAATTAAAGTAAAATTATTGTTTATAAACTCAATAAAACTGCCTAGTGAAAATTTGTTTTGACTTTCTGTTTTTGCCATTTGGTCCTTCCTTATTCTATAATAGCGACTATTCTAGCATAGATTATTTAAAAAAGTGTTGAGTAATTTTTATGTCCAATCAATTTAATTCAAAACGTCAGCTATCTGTTTATGAAAAACAGCAACTGATCAAGTATGGTTTAAAAGAGATAGATTTTTTACAAAAAGGTGAAATGCCAGTTGAGCACTTTACCAACAAAGTAGATTTTGCTGATTTAACTCTTAATATTGGTCAAGAGGCATTAATCCCGAGAATAGAAACCGAAGAATTAGTTAAATTAGCGATAGAAGTATTAGCTGATTATGAACAAGATAATATTAGAATTTTGGATTTAGGTACTGGCTGCGGAGCGATTTCTTTGTCCTTAATGAATTACCTAATTAAGACTAATTATCAAGAAAAAAATTGGCATTTTTATCTAACTGATGTATCTGCTAACGCTTTAAAGCTTGCTCAAAGAAATTATGATGAACTACTGCTACACGGTGTTGATGAGAGATTTCTAAAAATAGATTTTTTAATTAGTGATTTATTAGATAAAGTTCCTAAAAATTTAAAACCTGATTTAGTTTTGGCTAATTTACCATATATTCCCAGTACAAAAATTGAGGGTTTAACTAGTAGTGTTAAAAATTTTGAACCACTTATGGCTTTGGATGGTGGAAAAACTGGCTTTGATTTAGTTGCTGAAGCTTTAAGACAGTTGTTAACTGGTGATTTTTTGAATAACAATGCAACATTGTTGTTTGAAACTGATGAAAACCATGATTACCAATTTGTTAAAAAAAACTTTCCTTTTGTATTAGATGTTTTTGAAACTCTTTTTTTAAAAGACCAATTTGCTCGTCAGCGTTTCTTAAAACTAAGAAAAAAATAGCAAGAAGTAGCTTGAAAACAAATAAAATTAGGATTAGAATCAGTTTTACTAAAATATTATGCTAAAGTTTTCAAGGACCTTTTTTACCAAAGTTTTTTTCGCGCTTCTATTTTTATTTTTTTCAATTAGCTTTTTTAAACAAGCAGTAAGTGCGAATGAAAATGATTTATCGATTCATATTTTTTCATCTAAAGTTTGTCCTCATTGTCGTGAAGCAGAAAATTTTCTTCAACAATTAAAACAAGAAAACCCATCTTTAACTATTTATAAATATGAAATCGCTTATCAACAAAATAGCCAGTTATTGGATTTGGTAGCTAATTCTTTAGAAGTTAGTGGTCAAGGGGTGCCCTTTACAGTAATTAACAATCAAGCAATTATTGGTTTTTCAGCAAATACTCCAACAGAAATTTATGAACTTTTAGATCTGACAAAAGTTGAAGACGATGTGGTGGTGGAAGTAGCTCGTTCAGAAAATTTAATACCTATTATTAAAGAAATAGGGGAATTAAGCGATGAGCAGGGCTCTTTAAATGAAGTTGGTGAAGAAACAACGTTTGGCGAAGAAGAAATTAAATTACCACTTTTTGGTATTGTTAGTTTGAAGGAGGTGTCCTTGCCCGTCTTAACAATAATGATTGCCTTTTTAGATGGATTCAATCCTTGTGCAATGTGGGTTTTAGTTTTTTTAATTTCTTTGTTGATGGGTATGGGTAATCGACGCCGGATGTGGATCTTAGGTTCTACTTTTATTTTAGCTTCAGGTTTTGTTTATTTTTTGTTTATGAGTGCTTGGTTAAATTTCTTTTTATTTTTGGGTTTAGTCAACTGGATTAGAATTGCCATTGCTTTTTTGGCTGTTTTTGTAGGTTACACCTACTTAAAAGACTTTATTAAAAATAAAGATGGATCTTGCCAAGTAGAGTTGGGTGGGAAAAAACAAAAAATTTTTGCCCGTTTAAAAGAAGTGGTATATCGAAAAAGCTTACTCTGGTCACTCTTGGGTATCGTATTACTTGCCTTTAGTGTCAATCTTTTGGAATTAGTTTGTTCAGCTGGTTTGCCGGCTGTTTATACCAAGTTTTTAACTATGAGTGATTTAACAACTGCCCAGTATTATTTGTATTTATTTATATATATTGTGGTGTTTATGCTTGATGATATGGCAGTGTTCATCATTACTATGATTACTATGAAACGAGTAGCTTTAGATACAAAATATGCTCGTTATTCACACTTGATTGGGGGAATTATTATGTTGATTATTGGTTTATTAATGATTTTTAAACCAGAGTGGATAATGTTTGCTTAGTTTATCCTTTTTTGATGTTTTTGTATTATATCATTTTCAATTTTTTAAAAAAAGCTTGTTTTTACAAGTATTTTTGATTATGATACCTTTAATTAAAGTCTCTAAAAAGACTTTGTGTTTTTGTTTAAAATAAATCAAAGGAAATAATATGTCTCAGACATTTAAAAAAGGTAATTGGCAAAAGAAAATTGATACTAGAGATTTTATTTTACAAAACATAACTGCCTATGATGGTGATGCGTCGTTTCTTAAAGGTCCAAGTGTTAGCACTAAAAAGCTTTGGAAAAAAGCTCGTCAACTTTTGGATGAAGAATTAGCTAAAGGTGGTATCTTAGATATTGATACTGAAACTATTTCTACTATCACTAGTCATGATCCTGGATATTTAGATAAAGAATTAGAAAAAATTGTTGGTACCCAAACTGATCAACCTTTAAAAAGAGGAATTAAACCTTTTGGAGGAATTCGAGTTGTTGAAGCGGCAGCAGAAGAAAATTCTTATAAGGTTTCCAAAGAGGTAGTAAGAATCTTTGACGAATATCGAAAGAGTCATAATGATGGTGTTTTTGATGTTTATACTGATGAAATGAAATTGCTTCGCTCTACTGGAATTTTAACTGGTTTGCCAGATAATTATGCACGTGGTCGAATTATTGGAGATTATCGAAGAGTTGCTCTTTACGGTATTGATCATTTGATTGAGGCTAAAGAGGTTGATAAAAAAGAATTAGTGGGTGTAATGACTGATGAATTAATTCGTTTAAGAGAGGAAGTTAGTGAACAAATTAAGGCTCTTAAAGCCATGAAAATAATGGCTAAAAGTTATGGTTATGATATTTCTAAGCCTGCCAACACAGCTCAAGAAGCCATTCAATGGACTTGGTTTGCTTTTCTTGCAGCACTTAAAGAGCAAGATGGTGCAGCTATGAGTTTGGGCAATGTCAGTTCATTTTTTGATATTTATTTAGAAAGCGATTTACAAGCCGGGAAGATTACTGAAGAAGAAGCACAAGAACTGGTTGATCATTTTATTATTCAATGTCGCTTAATTCGTCATTTACGTATGGATGCTTATAATCAACTTTTTGCAGGTGATCCAACTTGGACCACTGAATGTTTAGGAGGGTTTTTTGCTAATGGTCAGCACAAAATTACCAAAACTAGCTTCAGATTTTTACAGAGTTTATATAATTTGGGACCAGCTCCGGAACCAAACTTGACTGTACTGTGGTCTGATAAACTCCCTGAAGGTTGGAAAAAGTTTTGTGCTCAAGTCTCTGTTGATACTTCTTCCATTCAATATGAAAACGACGATCTAATGCGTGCTAAAGGACAATGTGATGATTATTGTATTGCTTGCTGTGTGTCAATGATGGAAACTGGTAAAGAAATGCAATTTTTTGGCGCTCGCTGCAATTTAGCTAAGGCAATGTTGATGGCAATTAACGAAGGACGAGATGAAAAAACTGGTCAATTGGTGGTACCAGGTATTGATCCTCTTCCTGAGGGCCCAATTAAATATGAAGAGTTTCAAAAACGCTTTAAAAAAACAATGTCATATCTAGCCAAATCCTATGTGAATACCATGAATGTTATTCATTACATGCATGACAAATATTATTATGAAAAAGCCCAATTAGCCCTAATGGATACCCATTGTCATCGCAATATGGCTTTTGGTGTGGCCGGTTTAAGCGTAGTGGCCGACTCAATTTCTGCTATTAAATTTGCCAAGGTGACGGCCATCCGTAATAGCGATGGTCTAACTAAAGATTTTAAAGTAGAGGGTGACTATCCAATGTTCGGCAATGATGATGATCGAGTAGATGAAATGGCTGTTGATTTGGTCAAGCGCTTTAACACCGAGTTAGCGAAAAATCATATTTATCGAGACGCAACTGCAACCCTATCAGTATTGACTATTACTTCTAATGTAGTTTATGGTACAAAAACTGGAGCAACTCCAGACGGAAGAAAAGCTGGAGAAGCTTTTGCTCCAGGTGCTAACCCTATGCACGGACGCGATCATTCAGGAGCAATTGCTTCACTTAATAGTGTGGCCAAAATTAATTATGCCGATGCTAGAGACGGCATTTCTAATACCTTTTCAATTGTACCTAAAGCTCTTGGTAGTGATAGAAAAGAACAGATTGATAATTTAGCAGGCATGCTAGATGGTTACTTTAAAAAAGACGCCCATCATCTCAACGTTAATGTTTTGAATCAGGAAACTTTGGAAGATGCAATGGAGCATCCAGAGAAATATCCGCAATTGACAATTCGTGTTTCAGGCTATGCAGTTAATTTTATTAAATTAACTAGAGCCCTTCAAGAAGAAGTGATTGCTCGTACTTTTCATAAGACAATGTAAGATGAGCAAAACTTTAAAAATTCATTCCATTGAAACTTTTGGAGTTCATGATGGGCCAGGAATTCGCTTGGTGCTTTTTGCACAGGGCTGTTCTTTTCGTTGTCTTTATTGTCATAATCCCGACACCCAAGATTTAGAGACTGATAAAACTGAAACAAAGACGATAAGAGAAATTATTAAGCTTTTAGAACGAGAAAAACCCTATTTTGGCGAAAATGGTACTCGAGGTGGTTTAACGGTTTCGGGTGGAGAACCCACTCTGCAGGCTAAGGGAGTATTAGCTCTATTTAAAGAAGCTAAAGCAGAAGGTTTTCATACCTGTCTTGATACTTGTGGGGCAATCGTGAGTAAAGATGTAGAAGATTTATATCGTTTTACAGACTTACTATTACTTGATGTCAAACATATTGATGATGTTTGGCATCGTAAACTAGTTGGTCAAAGTAATTTTAATGTCTTAGCAAATGCTAAAATTAGGGAAAAAAGTGGTCGAGAAATGTGGTTGCGCTATGTTTTAGTTCCTGGTTGGACAGATCAAGAAGAGCATTTGACAGCTTGGGCCAAATATTTTGTTCATTTTAAAACTGTCACAAGAGTAGAAATTTTACCATATCACGAATTAGGCAAACATAAATATCAAGAATTGGGTCGAGATTATCAATTAAAAGAAGTAAAACCTCCAAGTAAAGAGGAAATACAAGTAGCCAAAGATATCTTTAGCAAATATCTAGGTGACAGAGTTGTAGTTAGCTAAAATAGAAAGTTTTTATGAATTTCTCAGCTTTATTTAAACCAGAAGCAATTGCTATTATCGGTGCTTCTAGTCGTGACAAAACTGTGGGTAATGATGTGGTGAAAAACTTAGTCACTCAGGGTTTTACTGGTCAAATTTATCCGATTAATCCAAAAATTGATGAGCTTTATGGTCTAAAAGTTTATCACGATATTAAAGATTTAGATAAAAAAATTGATTTGGTGGTGGTAGCGATTCCAGCCAAATTTGTAGCTTCAGCGATTGAAGAAGCAGCAAAAAAAGGAGCTCGGGCTGCTATAGTTATTTCAGCCGGCTTCAAAGAAGCTGGTAATTTGGAGTTAGAGCAAGAATTAGCTCAGGTTTGTCAACGCAATGATGTAATTTTAGTCGGTCCTAATTGTTTAGGAGTCATTAATGCTGAACATAAAATGAATGCCTCTTTTGCGGCGGTAATGCCAGAGGTCGGTGATATTGCTTTTATGTCTCAAAGTGGAGCACTGTGTACAGCTGTTTTAGACTACGCAAAAGAATTAGGTTTGGGTTTTTCTAAATTTATTAGCATCGGTAACAAAGCTTCTCTTGATGAATTAGCTCTCATTAAATATTTACATCAAGACCCACAAACCAAAGTTATTTGTTTGTACGCAGAAGCACTTGACGACGCCCAGGCGATTATTCAAAGCTTAAAGGAATTGAACAGAGGTGGGCAGCCTAAGCCAGTAATAGTTCTTAAATCTGGTAAAACAGAGGCTGGAGCGGGAGCAATTGCCTCTCACACTGGTTCTTTAAGTGGTGGAGACAATGCTTATCAGGCGCTTTTTGAGCAAGCTGGAATTATTCGGGCTCATTCAATCAGTGAGTTGTTTGATTTAGCTGCAGTTTTTAGCAACAATCCTCTTAAAGAAATTAAAAATGTAACCATTATTACCAATGCAGGAGGACCGGGTGTTTTGACTACTGACGCAGTAGTAGAGAGTGGTTTAAGTATGGCTAAGCTAGAAAGCAAAACCATCAAAAAATTAGAAGAATTCTTACCACCAGCAGCTAACACTCACAATCCAGTTGATGTTTTGGGTGATGCGGTTGGAGAAGTTTATGAAAAGACCTTGCAAGTAATTGGTCAAGATGAAAATACTGATGCTATTTTGGTTCTTTTAACTCCCCAAACCATGACGGAACCTCTTAAAACAGCCCAAGCAGTAATTGATTTAAGAAAAAAAATTAAGAAACCAATTGTGGTGTCATTGATGGGTCGTGATTCAGTGGAAGCTGGAGTTGAATTGTTAAGAAAAAATCATATTGCTAGTAGTACTTTTCCAGAATCAGCAGCTTTTAGTCTAGGAGCTTTAACTAAATTTGCGAAATGGACTAAGGCAAAAGAAGAAGAAACTCTAGCATATAGTGATGTTAACAAAGAAGCAGTAAAAAATATTTTTCAAAAAGCTAAAGCTAAAGGACAAACTAGTTTCCCAGAATCTGAAGCAATGGAAATTCTAAAAGCTTATAATTTTCCTTTACTTAAAAGTGCTGTAGCCAAAACAGCTGATGAGGCTGAGAAAATTCTTCAGGAATTTAATTGCGCTGTAGCAATGAAAATTGTTTCTAAAGATATTTTGCATAAAAGTGATGTTGGTGGGGTAATGTTAGTTATAACTGCCAAAGATGTCAAAGAAAAATTTAAGCAAATGATTGAGGTGGTTCGTAAAAACAAACCTCAAGCTAAACTAGATGGGGTCTTGTTGATGGAAATGGCTGGCAAGGGTCATGAGACTATTTTAGGTATTAATAAAAACTCTTTAGGTAGCATGTTAATGTTTGGTTTAGGGGGAATCTATGTTGAAATTTTTAAAGATGTGACTTTTGCTTTTCCTCCGCTTGGTCAGAATGAAATTATTAAAATGATTAATTCTTTAAAATCTAGTAAAATTTTTAAAGGAGTTAGGGGCCAGGAAGCAATTGATCAAAAAAGCTTGATTGAGACCATTGGTCGTTTAGCTCAGTTAGCCACTGATTTTCCTGAAATTACGGAGTTAGACATTAACCCTTTACTATTAACCCCTCAAGGAGCAAAAGTGCTTGATGCGCGAATAGTGATTGAGTAGTAAAATATATTTTCTTTATGACAAGAGCTCTTTATGCCCTTTCTGGTGACCCAATTACTCACGGCCATTTGGACATTATCCAGCGTGCCGCCAAAGCCTTTGATCAATTGGTTGTGGC
The DNA here is from genome assembly GCA_964464985.1 of uncultured Pseudomonadales bacterium. Taxonomy (GTDB): domain Bacteria; phylum Patescibacteriota; class Microgenomatia; order UBA1400; family PJMF01; genus JAAZKO01. Next base: position 14,408 of record CAYXJQ010000013.1, read on the forward strand.
AATAGGCATTAACCCTCTTAAAGACTACCTTTTTAGTTTAAAAGAACGTGAGGAAATGGCGCGACGTAGTTTAGTTAATTTTAGCAATGTTAAAGTAAGTTCTTTTACAGGCTTGTTGGTTGACTTCGCTTATGAAAACAATATTGATGTCATTATTAAGGGTGTTAGAAGCAATCAAGATTTTGCATATGAACACAACTTGCATTTAATGAGTGAAAGTCAACGACTAGGAATTGATACTTTTTTGTTATTTACTAAACCAGAATTAGCTCATATCAGTTCCAGTGCTGTTAAAGAAATTCAAAATGATCAGGGTCTAATCCAAGACTATGTTAGTCCCTATGTAAAACAGTGTTTAGAAGAAAAATTATCTGGTCAATATATTATTGGTTTAACGGGAGAAATTGGTTCAGGTAAGAGTTATGTGGGCGAAGCCTTAGTCGAACTGGCCAAAAAAGACAATGTGTCATTTCACAATTTAGAACTAGATATTTTAGCCCAACAAATACAACAGGACTTGAGTGAGGAAAAATACGCTCTTGTTCGAAAAGAAATTGTTGAAAATTTTGGCGAAGGTGTGAAAAGTAAAGATGGTAGCATCGATCGTAAGGCTTTGGGTGAAATTGTTTTTGCTGATGCTCAAAAACTGGCTAAATTGAATAGTATTATGCACACTCCAATCTTAGTTAGATTGCGTAAAGAATTAAAAAATAAAAAAGGCTTAATTGTTTTAAATGCAGCGCTTTTAGCAGAAACTAAAATGATGGATTTAAGCAATTACAATCTAATTTTATTAAATGTTGACGAGAAGATTCAAGAACAGCGCTTAGTTGAGCGAGGACTCAATAAAGAGCAAATTAAACGTCGTTTACTTAGTCAATATGATTTCAAGAAAAAGAAAGAAATTATTGAAGAGACCATTGCTCAAAATCAACATGGTAAACTTTTTATTTTAGATAATTCGCAAGAAAATAATGAAGCAGCAATCGCCAGTCTCTGGCAAGATCTTAAAAAATATTTCTCAATTTAGTTTAAAATTTCAGTTCGATAGAAATTGGACAATGGTCTGAGCCAGTGACTTGATCATGAACACTAGCTGATTTCAAATTGTTTTTTAAGTTTTCACTAAGAAAAAAATAGTCAATCCTCCAGCCTACATTGCGCTCTCTAGCAGCACTTCTTAAGCTCCACCAAGTATAAGCATCTTTTTTATTGGGGTAAAGATATCGATAGCTATCGATAAATCCTAGGCTGAGTAATTGATCAATCCACTCTCTTTCTTCTTTTAAAAAACCGGAAATTTTTTCATTAGCCTTAGGTCTGGCTAAATCAATTTCTTTATGAGCAGTATTAACATCTCCAGTGATAATAATATTTTTTTCTTGTTTTTTTAAATCTTTTAAATAATTTAGTAGAAAAGCATAGTAGTCCATTTTGTAGTTTAGCCTTTCTTTACTTGCTTTGCCGTTTGGAAAATATATGTTAAATAAAACGAAATTGGGATAATAGCTGATGATAGTTCTTCCTTCTTGGTCAAAGCGTTTTTCTCCTAAACCAATTTGAATTTTTTTTGGCTGAATTTTGGAATAAGTAGCTGTTCCGCTATAGCCTGGTTTTTGAGCGCTTGCAAAAGAAACTTCGTAGTTAAGGGGCTGAGTAAGTTCAAATCCCAGTTGTTGCACTTGAGCTTTAGTTTCTTGTAAGCATAATATCTCGGGACTTGTTTCTTTTAGCCAGTCTAAAAAACCTTTTCTAGCTATTGCTCTAATACCATTGATGTTCCAAGAATAAATTTTCATATTCTTTATTATAGCGAATTTTTATTTGATAGTTTATGATAGCTGAGTGTCAATTTATTTTAATAAGTTAGATCGCGCTGTTTTTTTTACCATTGCTTATAGTGATTATTTTGATTTTCCATTAATTAAAAAAGAAATTTTGAGCCGTTTACCAAGGGTTTGGGATTGGAAATTTTTTACTGGTCAAAAATTGAGTAGCAGTGAATTGAAAATTGATAGAGATAAAACAGAAATAGGAAACAGTTTAGAAAAACTGTTAAAAGCTAAAAAAATAAAAAAAATAAAAATAGATAATATAGAATATTATTTTTTAATTAATCGTCAAAGAATTTTTAAAAAAAAAATATTTTTTAAAAAAAAAAAAAAAAAAAAAAAAAAAAAAAAAAAA
>CAYXJQ010000014.1:0-3875 GCA_964464985.1 uncultured Pseudomonadales bacterium
AGCTCAGTCGGTTAGAGCGACAGCCTTTTAAGCTGTGCGTCCCGGGTTCGAGTCCCGGCGGACTCACTTTTGTCAATCAAGTAGCAGTTAGTAAAATAAAAGTGATTGTGAAAAACAGTTCTCCTGAAAATCAAGCGGTTTCAATTCCTAAGGAAGAGCAAAAAATGACTCTTGCCGAATTCAAAAAGATTCGTGATTTTGTGAAGCTAAATGAAGCTGGGGCTTGGAATGAGACCCAAGCTTTGCGACAAAAATTTGAAGAATCATATGAAGCTCTTTTTGACGATTTACCTATTGAATCGATTGAAGAAGCCAAGTTAAAAAGTTTTGAAGTAATTTCAAAAACCTTAAGTTTTCTTGAAAAAGTTATAAATTTTAGCGAAGTTGATCCTGGTCATGGACTTGGACATCTTGTGCGAGATTATTTACATGCTGTGATATTAGCAGAGATTTCAGAAATGGATGTAAAACAAGCTTATATTGGAATAATAGGTGGCGTATTACATGATATTTTGGGATGTACCTTGATTGAAAGATATTCAGAGAGCGAAAGAGCGGTTCGTCATGCTGAAGCAGGAGGTCTTTTGTTCCAAAAGATAAGTGAAGAAATTGGGGTTGATCAAAACGAAGCTTTACTTATTTATTATGCTATAGCCGCTCACACTAATTATTTAAAGCCGTCAAAAGTAGAATGTTCGGATGGAGTTGAACGCGAAATTCAACCTTATCGTGATACTAATAATGAGGATGAACCCATTATGTCTATTTTGCTTACGAGATGGGCAGATCGATTTGATGTAAATGGTCCGTGTTTTGTTGGACGTCATTTTCTTACAATGATTGAAGAACACAAAGATTTTGGTGGAGGAACTTATTATCCTGTTAACTTTTTTGATCACATGAGGCCCTTGTTAAGAAATAATGACGAAATAAAAGCTGATCCAAAAGGAAGAACCATGAGAGAACATCTTGCGATGTTTGCTAATTCTCAGAGCAACGATTCACCCTATGGAAAATTTGATTATGGTGAGATGGCTAAAATGCGCGATGCTTATAAGGATCGTGCATTAAGAATAATTAAAGCTTTTGACAATCCAATAAAGCTTTCTCCAGAAGAAGAGATGCTGTTGCTCTCTAGATGGACAAATTGGTTGTCTGAAAAAATAGAGCCTTCAGAGACAGCAAAAGATGGGTCTAAAAAACTCCAAGAAATGTTTTTTACCTTACCACAGGAAACCAAAGAGGCTTGGTTTAGCGTAATAAAAACAACGCTTAAAGAGTATGATGAGTGGGCTAATGAAATGAGCACTGTTTTATTAAACTTTAGTGAAGAAGAACTTACTCTTCCAATACTGGGGGATATTAGAAAAATAATTTAAAAATAAGGCTCAAATTTTAATAAGCTTGTCTTTTCCTTGCACTCTGGTTTTTTTATCGCTATAATTTAAACTATGCCCACAGAAACACGCCTTCTCTACATACTTGCTGACCTTGCTTATATTGCTAAATTAAATCCTGCAAAAAAAGCCCATGAATTTTTGATTAGTGATTTTCATCAACTTAATGGTCAATTTCTAGATGAAAACACCTTGATTGAAAAAAATGTGTTGAAATTGGTGGATAAATTGGAAGCAGGTAGCTATCACTTAGTTTTACCAGACTTTCTTTTTACTAACACCATGGTCAATGTTTCAGTGAAAACTGAGGAAGAAGTTAAAGATTATTTAAAAGATAAATTATTACCCGATTTAAAAATTACTGAAGAAGACTACTACATAGACACTAGTGTTTTAAGTGATTATGGAGGAGTTTTCAAAGTGCAACTTACTGCATTAGAAAAAGGTATTATTTTGCCTTTAGTTAAGGCGCTAAAAAATAATAAAGAAATTAAAATTACAGCACTCTCCCCTTTGAGCTTTGCTGCAAAATCCTTGATCAGCTTGGAGCCTTCAGTTTCGATTTTACAAATGGGAGAAGAGTTATACTTAGCTCAACATTACATTGGTGTTGATCAGTGTTTTAATACCTCTATAGATAAAGCCAGCGACTTTGCCGAAACGGTTAAAACCCTGAAAGGTGTTGAACCAAGTTTACAAACACTTTATCTTTTATCAGATAGTGTGGTTGATACTAAAATTAAAGAAGTTTTGAGTGAAACTTTACCGGTCCAGCAATTAGCCGATTTATCAGCTGAAGAAGCAAAAATTCCTCCCCATGTCAAAAAGATTATTGAAGCAGGAGCAAAAACTTTTTCTATTCCCGATTATTTATTGCCACAATTTAAGATAGATGAGAGTTATGATAAGGAATTGCAGCTTGAGAAAGAAGATGAAGAAATTGAAGACTCAGATCCTAGCAATATTCCTAAGCCGGCTGTTGTCGGCGAGGAAGAGGTTAAGAAGTCGAAAGAAGAAGATGAAGAAAAAACTCAATTAGAAAAAGATGAACTTGCTCAAAATAAAGAAAGTGAGGAAGAAATGGATAATAAAAAAGAGGAAAAACAAGAGGCTGAAGAGCAACTTGATGAGAAAGCTGAGTCAGATTTAAAAAAGGAGGTTTTGCCTGCGCCAAAAAAAATTGATTTAAAAGAAGTCAATCAAGTTGAGGTAGAAAAAGAGAAAGAAAAAACTGAAGAAAAAGCCCCTAATGATTCTGAAGAAAAAGAGCCCAAGCGCGATCCTGGTGAAATAAATTTGGCTCAATTTGCCAATTTAGCCGTTGATCCATCAGTATTATCTAAAAAGTCTGCTAAAGAAAACGACAGTAAGGAGTCTAAAATGTCGAACTCTAAACCAGTAATTAAGAATTCTTCTGAAGCCAGCGGTATGTTGAAGATGATTATGATTGGTTTTTTAAGTTTTTTGATTACTGTGGCTTTGGGAATAGGGATTGGCTATGGGATTTTACAACTGAGTAATAGACAAATAAGTGATTCAGAGCCAAGCATTGAAGATATTGAGATAATGGAAGAGCCCGAACCGACACCTGAGCCAGAATTGGTGGAAATTAATAAGGATGACTATCAACTTCTAGTGGTCAACGCGACAACCAAAGCTGGTTATGCTGGTAATATTGCTAGTGAATTGGAAGATGCGGGTTTTACTGATGTTGCTGCTGGTAATGCAAGTGGCGAATATGAAGAGGGTAATTATTTATTATTGAGTGATTTGGGTTCAGAGCAAGAAGCCAGCAATGAAGCCTTACTCAAAGAAATTGAAGAAATTACCGAATTAAATTGGGAATTATCCGATGAAATTGCTGTTGAAGATAGCGATGGGAGTTATCAGGCAGTTTTAGTTTTAGCTCAATAAATGTGTTAATTAAAGTTCCTTTAGGGACTTGCAAAGAATAAAAAAAACCTTATACTTATGGCCTAATATGTCAAAACAAGTCAAGAACAATCAAGATAATATTATTTTAACCGAAGACGGTTTAGCAGATTTAAAAGCTGAACTACAGGAGTTACAAGAGGTACAAGTTCCAAAAGTAGTGGCTCGTATAGCTAACGCTCGTGATCAGGGTGATTTAAGTGAAAACTCTGATTATCATGCTGCGCTAGATGAGCGAGCAATGTTGGATGCTCGAATAGGACAAATTGAAAACGTTATTAGTAAAGCTAAAGTAGTTAAAGAGCAATCTGGTCACCTGATTACTTTAGGTTCAAAAGTAAAACTGCGTCTGTTTTCGGATAAAAAGCAATTCACTTATTCTTTGGTTGGTCAATATGAGTCCAATCCTGAAGATGGAAAAATTTCTATTGAGTCTCCTGTTGGCAAGTCACTATTGGGAAAAAAGAAGGGTGACAAAGCAGTGGTGGAAACACCGGCGGGAAAATCAGAATATTTAATATTAGATGTTAGCTAAAAAATAAAAAA
>CAYXJQ010000015.1:0-2654 GCA_964464985.1 uncultured Pseudomonadales bacterium
AATATCATATTTAATATAATTTTTTTATATTTTTGTGCATAATAAATAAAACTATCATGGCAGTAGGTACAGCATCAGCAATTATCGGTGGTTTAGGCATGGCTAAAGGTATTTATGACACCATAGACGCATCTGACAGAAAAAAGAAACACCAAGCCGAATTAAATAACTACCAAAGACAAGACCTTGAAAACGTTGTTAGAAACAATGTTCAAATATCTACAATCGGTAGTGATTACATGGCAGAAGAAAACGCTAGAGGTACAGCAACAGCTATGCAAGGCATACAACAAGGAGGTACAAGAGCAATTATTGGAGCAACACAAAGTGTAGTTAATCAAAACAACCAAGCCAATATGCAAGGCAGACAATACCTTGACGACCAAGTTATAAAACGTGATTATGCTATTGCTGGAGACGAAGCAAATGTAAGAGGTATGCAAGAACAACGAGAATACCAAGACCTCGCAGGAATCGGAAACGCTATCAATACAGCACAACAAGATTTTAATACTGGACTGACTGGTGCTATGAATAGTGCAATGTATTTGGGTAGTAATTTAGGTGGTGGCACTAAATCAGTAGATGGAGTTGAAACTGACATTAACGGAAATCCGATACCTAAAAACATGAGAGGAATGACTGTTAAATCATCTGCAGGAGAAGCAATGCCTATATCTGAAAACACTATTAATCCAAGAATACCAATAGATAGTAGTAATATTATGAGAGGTGTTTTTAATCCTCAAACAAGTAGTATAACTCCAAGTGGTATTTATGATAAAGTACAGATGGAACAACATAGCCTATATGGTTTACCAAATACAAGACCAAGAGTAAACCCATCATACCAATATTTCAACTAAAAATGAGCAAAGCAGGTAATTTCGCAGCATACCAACAGTACAGACCTCTACCTGATACTGTAACGCCAGCTATAAATAATTGGGCAAATTTTGTCCAACAAAAAGAGGCCCAAGCTAATCTTCAAAGAGAAAGAGATTTAAACCGAAAAGAAAGAGAAGATGAAAAAAGACAAGGGGATTTAGATAAGTGGGCAAAAAACCTTATTCCAATAGATAGTGGTATAGCTGACTTAAATGCTTTAAATGGTAGAATACTCCAAGAAAGCATGAAAGAATATGAAAGGCACATACCTACTCTGCTTAAAGGAGATATTAACGACCCTAATTATCTAAAATCAAAATTAGCAGTAGAAAATCTTCATGCCTTACCTGATAAATTAAAACAATTATCTGATCAAAAAGCAAGTGAATTAAAAGACTATCTTGATGGTAGAGATAGTAAATATATAATTGACCCCGAACTTGATAAATTAACAAAAGACTTTTCTCAATGGAGTGGTGGTATAGACCCTGAAACTGGCGAATTAATCATAAAAATGGGAAACGAAGTAAAGCCTTATAAAGATGCAATAAACTCTCAAATCAAACCTATACCAAAGTTTGATATGGATAAACACGCACAAGAGTTGGCAAAGGCTTTAGACAAAACAGCTAAAGAAAACAAAAAAGAAGTTTGGAATCCAATAACAAACTCACATGAGTTGACTTATGGCATAAAAGATAAAGAATTAGAAGCGGTAACAAAACTAACACTTGATGGAAAACCTACTGAATATGGTATATCATATCTTGCACAGGCAGGTTTTGATATGTCTAAATTAGAGACTGAAGAAGGTCAAGCCAAATTACAAGAACTTGAAAAGGCTTTGCTCGAAAAAACTTCAACTTATTTACCAGAAGGTTTTGTGCAAAAATACGATAGTGCTTCAGTAGATAGACAAAAAAGATTAGCTTTTGATAGACAAAAACTAGCATCTGACAACGCTAATAAAGAAGCTGACAGAAACTTGAAAAAACAAGTTGCTAAAGGTAAAGGAGAGTTATCATCAATAGGAGAATTTTCTAAAGGAGATTCTAATTTTTGGTTAAACGCAAAATTTGATGAAAATAGTGCCACAATACCATTAACAAATGTAAATTATGGTGCTATTGCAAATGCAAACGAAACAGAAGCAGACCCAAATTCAAAAGTACAAGCTATTACTTTTGCAAAAGACGGAAGTGTTTTAATGAAAGTTGAATACACCAAAAAAACAGCAATTGGAGAAGAAACAAAAGTTAAAATTAGAAAAGGAGGCGATTCTCATATAGGCAAACTTGCTGAACATCTTGGTGTAACTAAAGCAGAACTAAAAAAAGCTAAAGATTTTTATAAAACAGAAGAAGAAACACCAACAGAAGGACAAGACATAGATTGGAGTAACGACTAATATAAAAACGATGATTAAAAATAACCAAACACAAGAGCAAGAAATTACACCTTTAGAAAAAGCCTATCAACAAGCTAAAGAAAAAGGCTATTCTAAAGACATAAAATCTTTTGAAAACTTACTTAAAACAAGTCCACAGCATTTAGAAAAAGCTCACAAACAAGCACAGCTAAAAGGCTACTCTAAAGACGTTAAGGAGTTTGAAAACTTGTTGTTTAAAACAAATTCAACACCAACACCTCCGACTGAAAAAAAAAAGCCTGTTCAGAAAGATGGGGCTTCTGTTGGGGCAAATACTTCTTCGGTATTGCCAAAACAGACGAATAAACAACCCAATTTTAAAGATGATTTAAAACAA
>CAYXJQ010000016.1:0-2345 GCA_964464985.1 uncultured Pseudomonadales bacterium
TATGTTCCAACAGCTAATCAGTCAATTGTTAATTTAGCTTATGAATTTATTGAAGCTGGAGCTGATTTAATTATTGGTGGCCATCCCCACGTGGTGCAAAACAAAGAGCTTTATCAAGGCAAGACCATTTATTATTCTTTAGGCAATTTTGTTTTTGATCAATATTTTTCCACTGAAACTCAAGAAGGCTTGTTGTTAAAAATTGATTTTACTTTTGATCCAGATACGAATAACTGGACTTATCAAATTTTTGAACAAGCAATTCAGATGTCTAAAGATGGGGTAACCAGTCTTAATTCTATTGCAAATTGACTTTTCTCAATAAAAAGTATATTTTACAGCTAAAGATGTCCCAAATTCAAGAGGTTAAAGACGCAAACAACATTGTTGAGATAATTGGTGAAAAAATTGATTTAAAAGTTTCTGGTAGCAGTTTTAAGGCTCCTTGTCCTTTTCATAATGAAAAAACTCCCTCCTTTTTTGTTCATCCAGAAATGCAGCGCTATCGTTGTTTTGGTTGTGGAGCTACTGGTGATGTTTTAGACTTTTTACAAAATTATGATGGCATGACTTTTTATGAGGCGCTGAAATTTTTAGCAGATCGCGCAGCCATCACTCTCAAGGATTTTAATCGTACCAGTGAAGATGAAGAGCGAGAGCAACTGTTAGCTATTTTGAATTTAGCTAAAGAATACTATCACTATTTATTGACCGAGCACGAAGCTGGTAAAACTGCACTAGCCTACTTGAAAGATAGAGGAACCAACAGTCAATCGATCAAGTTGTTTCAGTTGGGTTATTCTATGAATAGTTGGGATGCACTCATTAAATACTTACATTTGAAAAAGAAATATCCGCTAGATCTGATTGCTAAAACTGGCCTAATCATTAAGGGTAGAGGCAATCGTTATTATGATCGTTTTAGAGGGCGCCTAATGTTTCCTTTGAAAAATCACCGGGGACAAGTGGTGGGTTTTTCTGGAAGAGTTTTAGATCCAAAAATTAAAGAAGCTAAATATATTAATAGTCCAGAAACTAGTTTGTATCATAAATCAAAACTACTTTATGGTTATAGCGAACTTTTTAGAGAAATTAGAAAAGATAATAGCCTTGTAATAGTCGAGGGGGAATTTGATGTAATTTCTTCAGCTCAGGCTCACATCAACAATGTTGTGGCTGTAAAGGGGAGCGCTTTAACCAAGGAGCAGATAGAGCTTATAGCCAGAGTAGCTCAAACCATTATTTTGGCTTTTGACCAAGATGAGGCTGGTATTAAGGCAACTAAAAGAGCCATCTCATTGATCAAAGATAAAGAAATAGATTTAAGAGTTATTGATGTTAAATCTCTCAATAAACTTGCTGGATCGACTGATCTTAAAGATCCTGACGATTTTGCTCGTCATGAACCAAAATTATGGCGCCAAGCTATAGACCAAGCAGTGTCAGTTTATAGTTTTTTACTAGATATAGCTCTAGATAAACATGATCCAAGTTCACCAGATGGCAAGCGCAAAATTATCAATGATTTAGCTTTAGTTATTAATTCTATTGATCACTCAGTTGAAAAAGAATTCTATTTGCAGAAACTAGCAGAAAAGTTAAATGTCAAAGTAGCATTAATTAAAGAAGATATTGATCGCTTTGGTCAGAAAAAGGAGCAAAAAAAAATAGTTAAAGAACAGAAAGTTAAGACTACTAAAACTCATCAAGAAAAAATGGAGGAATATTTAATATTTCTATTATTTCAATTAGATACGAAAGATTTTGATGAAGAAGTTAAGAAGATCTTGTCCTTAAACTTTCAAACTCCTGGTATTTCTAACATTCTGGAAATTTTGTCTAAAGATATGAGTAATTTTAACTTGGAAAAGTTTACCAAAAAACTAGCGGAGGATTTAAAGGAAAAGTTAATGGAATTTTTATTAAATCCAGAATTTCAAAAAAATATTAAAAATGCTGATATAAAAAAAGAGTGGACTTACGCTTTATCTCAAGTTAAAAAAGATATTGTTCATGCGGAGATTGAAGAAATTAATGAAGAAATAGCTCAACTTGATAAGAAAAACAAAAGAAGTGAATCAGAAGAAAAACGCCTTGATGAGTTATTAAATAAAATTATTGAAAAACAGGGTCAAATTAAGAATTAATTTCATTTAAAATTGACCCTTGTTAACATACCCCCATAGGGTATAATGAAGTCATGTCCCTGAAAAAAAATAAACTGAGTTTGTCTGGAAATGATAAAACTCTTATTCAATTAAAAAGAATTCGTGGGCAGGTTGATGGATTAATTAGAATATATCAAGAAGAACGCCCCTGTATAGAAATTGCTCAACAAATTGCTG
>CAYXJQ010000017.1:0-5652 GCA_964464985.1 uncultured Pseudomonadales bacterium
CCAGTCAGTATCGCCATGATTCTTAATGAAGATCCAATAACAATGTCCACTAGAGAAGGCTATTTGGTGCCTGGTGGCTGCGGCGCAACGAGCTGCGCTGGTACAGCTTTATCTCCTCTTATCAATACTCTTACTAGCAATGGCATTAGTGCAACCGCTGTGCCAACACCAACCGGTAGTCCTGGTCAAATTACCGATGAATTAGCTAATTATTTGGCTGAGGGTAATCTGTTATTTGCTCTCACCCACACTCGTGGTTTTGGCCACTATTATGTTATTACCTGCGTTGAAGCGCCAGGTTACCTAACCGCCTATGATCCTTGGTGGGGAGAAAATGTTACTCACAAGGTTGTTTCAACCTCTGCGGAAGGTTTAACATCTGGCACAAACAACAGCTATATTAGACATCTATATTTAATAAAAAATTAAAATGAAAAAAAACTTAAAAATCACTTTGATTATTATCTTACTTGTAAGTATTTTACTAATTATTTTGTTTGCAAGACAAAAAACAGAGGAAACAATTGTGCCAACTCCCCCACCTACAAAAGAACCAGAAGAATTAATCCTTAGAGATGCTTTTCCTGTTGATGAAGTAATGCTGAGCGATAGTGAAGAAGAACAATTGCGCCTAATAACTGAATTAAAAAATCTTACTCCCATTACTACACCCGACTTTAGCATTGAATATTCATACAAAACTGGCGGCTTTATAGTTAAATCAGACATTGGCTTAAGCGCTACAGAAAAAGCACTAGAAATATGGTTAAATGAAAAAGGCTTTGGTGATATTAAAAGCGAACGTTTTGAGTATCAATCAAATAAACTGTCCTTATGAAACAACACCCAATTCCTCAAGACATCACTGGTTATAAATTCCATCTAATCGGCAGCATGACCCTCAAACAATTTGCCGAACTAGCCGTTGGAGCACTCGTCGCCTTTATAGTTTATAAAAGTAATTTAATTGGTGTGGTTAGATGGCCTCTATTCATTTTTATAGTTTTATTGTCAATTATGATTGCTTTCGTCCCCATAGAGGAGAGGCCTCTCGATTTTTGGATCGTAACTTTCTTTAAAAATCTTTGGAAACCTACCAAATTTTTTTGGAAAAGAACCCCAAAAGTTCCTGATTTTTTCAACTATAAACCAGGCTTAAATCAAAATCTTAAGGTTGATCCAGAGGTCAATTATTCGCCTGCTAAAAAACAACGCATTCAAGAATATTTAAAGAGCATTCCAGAAAACGATGAAGAGCTTGATGAATGGGACCATTATTATAATAAAAAAGCTCAAGATGTTGTTGCCAACTACAGTCAAGTTGAAGTTAAAGCTGAGAATGTTTCAATTAAACCAGAAAAAGAAGCAAACAAGCCACAATTAAAAACAAGAATTCGTAAATTAAAAAACTTGGACGAAGTTCGGGAAAAAAACACCCAAGATAATCTGCAAAACTCAATGGAGGTAAATGAAGAACCAATTGTTTCAGAAAACAAACAAGCAGACAATAATTATGAATTAATAAAAAATACTTTTTCCGAAGAAGCTCAAGCACAAATTAAAAGTGAAAATAATACTAAGTTGGAGGCGCAACAAGCTAATCAATTAGTTGGAACAGTAATTGATACAAATGGACAAGGAGTCAACAATGCTTTGGTTGAAATATTTGCTGCCGACCAAGACCAAGCCCTACGCATCATTAAAACTAATGTTGATGGTCAATTTTATATTAAAACCGCCCTTCCTAATGGGGAATATTTAATTAAAACTGAAGCAGAAGGTTTAATATTTGCTCCACTAGGAATTAGATTGACTGGAAAATTGGTGCCAACAATAGAAATTGTAGCTGATTAAAAAATTAAGGCTCTTTTACTAAGGGTCAAAATCTAGTAAACTTAAACAAGACTCATGAGTGATAATACTATTAGCTCTACCACACAAGAATTTCTTGACGTCTATGACATTACCAACGACATGGTAATTCTCAAGGATGGCGTAGTGTCCATCGTTATGCAAATAGGCACCATGAATTTTAGCTTATTAGCAGAACAAGAACAGGACGCCATTATGTATACCTATGGCGCGCTGTTAAATTCTCTCAACTTTCCTATCCAAATAAACATCCAATCTAACATTAAAGATGCAACTAAATATTTAAGATTACTTGAAAACCAAGCGAAACAAGCTAAATCTAGAGAAAAAGCTCTGTTGGTTGAAGAATACCGAAATTTTGTAGCTAACCTAATTCGAGAACGAAATGTTCTAGAAAAAAAATTTTTTGTAGTAATTCCCACTAATGCTGGAGAAATGGGACTTTATACTGCGGAAAGTGTCTTACCTGGTAAAACCAAGTTTAATATTAACAATTTTGAAAAAACCATTCTAATCGAAAAAGCCTCTACAATATTAGATCCTCGTAGAGATCATTTAATTGCTCAATTTAATAGAATTGGCTTGTTTGCTAGACAACTAGATACTCAAGAAATTATTCAAAACTTTTATATTAATTACAATCCAGAATCCATTGAGGGACAAGAGGTCACTAATAGTGAGAGTTATACAACCCCTATGGTTAGAGCTAGCTTAACAAGCAACCAAAACTTTAGCAAAATAGACCAAGCCGCCAACCAAACACCAGTGTCAACACCTACATCAAAAATAAAAGCTGAGTTAAATGAAACTCCTGCTTCAACTAAGACATCAAAAACAACAACCTCTGACGAAACAGTTTCAGATCCAAATCAAATAAGCAATCAAGACTTAAATAAAAAAACACAACAAACTCAAATTATTTCTAGAGATTTAAGTGAAACAACAAGTTCTAAACCACAAATAAGTCCTTCAACAAACTTTAGCGAAGAAATTACCCATTTACAAACGACAAATCCCGAACAGAAACAAAACTTGGAAACAAATAATGAAATAAAAAATACTAACGCAGGCGCTCAAGACGACCAACTAAGTCAAAAAATGATGCCTCCTAGCTCAATTAATCAAATATTAAATAAAAATGAGCCGGGCCCCGTGGAACTTTAATGTCAATTTTAGACTTCAACCTACCATTTATTAATAAGAAAAAAACCAACACTGATCCTGTGGAACAGAAACAGATCGATGCAGAACAATATACCCAAGAAAAATTGAGAGATTTTTCCCGAGGCCTTGTTACCATCCAAGATATTATTGCTCCAGAGGCAATTGAAGTTGATTTTACTTATCAAAAAATTAATTCTACCTACACAAGAACTCTCTTTGTGGCTGGTTATCCTAGAAGCGTTCCAGCTAACTGGTTGTCACCACTAATTAACTTCCCCACCCAAGCCAATATTTCAATGTTTATTTTTCCCTCTGACACTAGTGAAATTTTAGACAACTTAAAAAGAAAAATTACTGAAATGGAGGCAGAAATTACCTCTGATGTTAGATCGGGTAAAATCAGCAATATTAATACCGAAATTAAACTAAACGATGCTCGAGTAATGCGTGAACAACTTGCTGCCGGATCAGAAAGATTTTTTCAGTTTAGCTTATATGTCACCATAAAAAGTGAAAGTAAAGAACAATTAGAAAAAACCACCAAAGCTATTCAATCTGCACTAGGGTCTTTGTTAATCGTTTCTAAAAAATCAGCACTACAAATGGACGAAGGCTTCAAAACAACCATTCCTATGGGCGTAGATCGCTTACTAGTCACCAGAAACATGGATACCACCTCTTTAGCTACAACTTTCCCTTTTACCTCTTCAGAATTAACCATGGAAACTGGTATTGTTTATGGAATTAATGAACACAATGATTCTCTAGTAATATTTGATCGCTTTAAAATGGAAAATGCCAATATGGTCATTTTTGCTAAATCTGGAGCTGGTAAATCTTATACGGTTAAACTAGAAATTTTACGACAACTAATGTTTGACACAGAGATCATTGTTCTTGATCCAGAACATGAATATGAAGAGCTCTGTAAAATGGTTGATGGAGAATATATTAATTTCACTTTTGGATCAAAAGCTAAAATCAACCCTTTTGACCTGTCTAATTTATATGAAGAGGGTGAAAACGAACTGGGACAAAAAATTCTCTCACTTCATGGTTTACTAAAAGTAATGTTGGGTGAAATGACCCCTCAACAAGAGGCTATATTGGATCGCGCTATTGTCGCTAGCTACAAGGCTAAGGGCATAACCCCAGACCCAAACACTCAAACTAACACTCCCCCGTTAATGGAGGATCTTTATAAGGCTTTAATTGGCATGGAACAAGATGAAAGTGCTGATTTAGCTGCTCGCTTAGAAAAATTTATTACCGGTTCTTTTCGTGGCATTTTTGATAAAGCTTCTAACATAGATATTAAGTCCCCCTTCACCGTGTTTAGTGTTAAAGAGATGGAAGAAGAACTAAGACCAATTGCAATGTATGTGATTCTTGATTTTATCTGGACAAAAATTAAAAAAGATCTTAAAAGACGTATTTTAGTTATTGATGAAGCTTGGTATTTTATGATGCATCAAGACAGCTCTGCCTTTGTTTATTCGATGGTTAAAAGAGCACGTAAATATTATTTGGGAATTACCACTATTACCCAAGACGTTGAAGACTTTTTACGCAACGACTATGGACGAGCCATTGTTTCGAACTCCTCTATTCAGTTTTTGATGAAACAATCCACATCTTCAGTTCCCCTTTTAGCCCGGACCTTTTATCTGTCTGAGGGTGAAAGACAACTTTTAGTCACATCAGACGTTGGTGAAGGAATCTTTTTTGCAGGACAAAATCATGTGGCGTTACGAGTAATTGCTTCTGACAAAGAACATCAAGTAATTACCACTGATCCAGAAGAAATTTTAAGTCAAAAAAAAGAAGCTAATGCTGAAAGAGAGTTGCGCCGCCAAAGACTTGAACAAAGCTCATCAACAGAACCTCAAGAAGAAAAGGTTGGTTCTTTTGACAAACCAGATAAAATTCCCTGGCAAGGAGAAAAAATTGATTTAACAAAAGATGTTTTAGAAGATGCACAACAAAAGGCAGAAAACAAGTTAAAGCAAAACCCGGTATTACCTCAGATTAAAAACGTATTTGATGGTGAAAACTATAAACAACAAAAACCTCAAAACACGGACATCAAAAATCAAAACAAAGATTCTGATCAAGTAGAAAACAAACAGACTGAAGAATCAAACAATAAACAACATTTTGGTTATTCAATTGACGACTATCAGGCTCCAAAATAAAAAACTGCCCCTTGTCAAATGTGGAAAACACTGTGTATAACTATGGATGTCAATTTTCTTTTGTAGTTTTAAATTCTGCCCCAGAAAGATATTTAAGGATTAGTATGTCAGAACAAGCTTATGACTCTCAAACTATTGAGCAAATTTGGCAAATGGCTAAAAATGATCTAGAAAGTAGCTTAAGTCCAGCAATTTTTAATACCTGGATTCTCCCCAGCCCACTTACTCAATTACGAGTTATTGACGAATTAAAAGCTGAGGCAACCATTAATTGTATGACTGCGTTTCATGCAACCAATTTAAAATCCAATCTCTATTTACCAATTAAAACCGCATTGGAAAAATATATAAACAAACCACTAGAAATAAACTTTATAGTAGGCAACAGTAAAAAAACAGAAAAACAAAATAATAGTTTTGT
>CAYXJQ010000018.1:0-4163 GCA_964464985.1 uncultured Pseudomonadales bacterium
TTGGCCACTGGTAACAAGCTCAAGTCGTGGTTTTTTTTACCTTTAGCTCTGCCAAGATGTGAGATTAAAATTACTTTTGCTTGGTGATCGAGTAAAAAATTAATAGTTTCCAGTGCGCTACTAATTCTGTCATTATCAGCCACTCTCCAAACTGCACTTTTACCTCCAGCTTTACTAGCAACTAATTTTAGGGGAACGTTGAAGTCGACTCTTACCAAAACTCTTTTATTTTTAATGTCTTTAGCTTTAGGGCAGTTAATCATAGCTTCTATTTTGCCATCTTTTTCTAGAGGAAACAACTAGATACTTGTGTTACAATACACAGATCAAAAAGAAAGGAACTATTTTGATATGGCTAAGAGTATAAAGAAAATGAGTATGGAGGAGCTTTTAAAAGCTAATGCTGATAAATTAGTTGTCCCTCACAAAGGTGACACAATAACTGGTGTTATCGTTGAAAAAAATAAGAAAAATTTAGTTATTGATTTAGGATCTAAAACAGAAGCTTATGTGGCTGATAAAGAATTTGAGTTTGCTAGTGATTTCATTGATGACTTAAAAGTTGGTGATGAAATTAAAGCAATTGTTGTTTCTACTGATTATGAAAATGGTCAAGTGCTCTTATCTCTGAAGGGAGCGGCTTCTGACGCTAAGTGGGAATATTTTGAGGAAGCGCTTGATAAAGATCAAAGCATAGAAGCCAAAGGAGTAGAGTTGAATCGTGGTGGATTAATTGTTTTGGTTAATGGAGTGCGAGGTTTTGTACCTTCTAGTCAATTTGGACGTCAATACATGGGTAAAATTGCCTCCCTTAAAGGAGAAACGTTTAAAGTTAAGGCTATTGAGGTTGATCGAGAAAAAAATCGTTTAATTTTTTCTGAGCGTCACGTAAGTGAGGCCAAAGAACTAGCTCAAAAAGATTTGGCAGTTGAAAGTGTCAAAGAAGGTGAAGTCTATGAGGGAGTAGTTTCCGGAGTTATGCATTTTGGCTTGTTTGTGACGGTAGAGGTGCCCGTTAAAGATGAGGACGATAAGGACAGTACTGGTTATATTGAAGGCCTAATTCATATTTCTGAAATTTCATGGGAAAAAGTTAATCATCCTAGAGATTATCATAAAGTTGGTGACAGAATTAAAGTCAAAGTTTTAGGTATTGATGAGCGAACCAATAAACTAAATTTATCTATTAAGCAATTAGAGGAAGATCCTTGGACCACTTTAGAATCACGTTACGCGGCTGGCACTACCTTTACCGGTAAGGTCACTCGTATTGAACCATTTGGAATCTTTGTTAATGTGGAAAAGGGCGTTGATGGTTTAATTCACTCTACCAAGCTAGATCCAAGTAAGGAACTCAAAGTTGGTGACGAAGTGACAGTTAACGTAGAAAATGTGGTTCCAGAACAACGTCGGATGAGTTTATCCATTGTTCAGACAGATTTGCCAGTTGCTTATAAGTAAATTTTAGTAATTTC
This sequence comes from uncultured Pseudomonadales bacterium, assembly GCA_964464985.1. GTDB lineage: Bacteria > Patescibacteriota > Microgenomatia > UBA1400 > PJMF01 > JAAZKO01. The sequence continues at coordinate 1,476 of CAYXJQ010000018.1, forward strand.
TTAATTGTTAAAACTAGCAGAATATATAGTTGAAAAATACCCTATATTTCAGTAAAAAAATAGGCTTTAAACTAGATTTTTTTCTCGACTAATGCTATAATGAGGGTCTATGGCGAAACAAAGAATGATCGTTACTGACGACCAATTATTAATCGATATGGAATTGTTGTTTAATGCAATTCGAGAGGTTAATGGTGATTGGGAGCAGGTGGAAAAAGAAATGAATCAATACTTAGCCGCTGTGCAAGCTATGGCCGAGTAGTTAATAAAAAAAGGTTTCATGAGCAAAAGTAATCAAACAGCTCAGTCTGCAGACTATCAATCAGTACCTTTGGTGATTGCAGATGGTGATGAAGGGGTACAACTCAATCATGGCCGCCGTTTTGCTTTTTTGGGCTCTGGCTTTCGCTTGCCACATTTTGATCAAGTAATTGAGGTTTTACAAAAAACAGTTATTGAGAATTTTCCAAAGGAACAATTAAACAAGAAATTGAAAATTGCTGCTAGTGAGGAAAATGCTTGGTTTAAACAAGAACTTAAACTCAATGATTGGGATGAAACAAATGCTAGTGCTCAACAGCACCTAGCTGCTTTAGCTGATAAATTAAAACTCAAATATGTAGGAATTTTGCCTTTTGCTGATCCTAAAGAACTAGAAGCAGAAGTCAAAGGACATATGGTTCGTCCTCACAACATGCATCTAGCCAATAAAGCTTGTTTTACAGTTGCTGGGGGAGAAGAAGTTTATAATTTAGGACAATATTTAATAAGCGCCGATTGGCTAGCTGATTTTACTAATAGTGGTAAGAAAAATATGTCTCAAGCTAAAGAATTATTGCGAAGTCAATTAGATTTTTATCAAAACCTAGCGGGAGAAACTAAACTAGAAATTATTATTGAAGAACAGGGGTTGTTTAGTGAAGAATTAGTTAAAAAGAATCGTCAAGTTTTAGATAAAATTTTAGCTTAGTTTAATTCAATTTAGGTTTATCAAATTTTTTATGTCTGTTAAAAAACATAAAAGTCAAAAACAAGTTGAAAAGACTAGAATTGTTGAACAAACTCTATTTGACAATTTCCAGAAAAGTGAAAAGCTTGAATCAAAACAGCAGCAGAGCGTTAAAAACGAGGGTTTTAGTGCTGTGGCTGAATTATTAACAAAACACTCAATTAAACAAAATAATAAATATATTAGTCGGGAATTTCAGGCTTTTGGTTGTCATATGGCCACAGTTTTAGGGGATCAAGCTCATACCTCACTTTATATTAAACTAGCCAAAACTTATCCACGTGCCCTATTAGAACAAGCCCTGTCTTTTGTCAGTGATGCTGAAAATGCTAAAAGTAAGGCTAAGTTGTTTATGTGGAAGTTGGATTTATTGAAAAAAGCTAAAGATAAAAAGCCGAAAAACTAAAAAAGACAATTTTCATTTCTAATGTAATAATTTATTCGATCGTATTGAGTTCAATTTTTAAGACCAAATCTTCTTTGAAGGAAGGTGATTGAAGAAAATGGCGACCAGAGCTTAATTGTTGATCACTAACTACTTCACCAGTTTTGGGATTTAGCCATTGTAAGTTTCCGTTCTGTTCAAGATTAATTTCAAAAGTAAAACTTGTTTCGAAACCATTGTGAGCAAAATGGTAGGCGTAAGCGATCCACTCTCTTTCTGAAGTAAGGGTATAAATTCTAGTATCATTTGTTTTTAGATTAGTAATGAAAGATTTTTTTTCCAATTGTGAACTAAGTTTTTTGGTGAAATCAGAAATGATTTTCATATATTGTCTTTCTTCTACTCCAATATATTGATTAGCATTGTTAAAAGCTTCATTGTAAAAATCTTTGGAATGGCTTGAGTTCCAAAAGATTAAACCAGCACCATTAAACAAAGAGGTCCAAGCTCTGACACGCATAATTAAAGCTGAATCTTCATTCCAGTTTTTTGTACCATTACCAATTTCTCCAAAAATAATAGGTTTTTGATATTCTTCAAACTTATTAATTTCTCTCAAAATCTCTGTATCAGCGATTATAGGCAGACTGGTTGAATACCAATGAGGAGAAATAATATCAACCTCTTCTAGCTGTGGTTTTTCCCAACTAATACTTAAAGGTTTGTTTGGTTCAAGAGTTTTTAGTTTGTTCAGGAATTGAGTGGCGGTTTTGTCATCTAGTACTCCTTCGTTAGTTAATTCCCAAACAGATGTATAAGCTCCATAACGAGCCACCATGTATTCTAAATAATGATTGATAGCAAGTTCTCCTTGAGGACTTTGTGGATCACCAGGTAGTCCCCAGGCAAACAAGGTTAAATATATCTGAACATCTCTTTGATAGAGGTTCTCTAACAGAGAGTCGGCCAGCTTAGAATTTGCAATAGAATAATCATTCTCTGGATACTTAATGTTTCCGGCAATAAAAAACTGGTAGTTTCCTGGACTCCAACGAAAAGTGTTGAATCCGCTTTCTTCATAATAAACATCTAAGTATTTTTCAAGATCAACTATTTTATTTTCTTGTTCTTCACCTATGTAAAAATCATCAAAATAATTGCTGTTGTAGTTAAAATCAAGTATCGCCTGATTTAATCCTAGAGGATAAAATAGGTTTTCTCCATCTAGAGTTAAAAAACGAGATTCATTTTGTAATTTAATGAATTTATCGCCATTTTTTTCACTACAAAATGA
>CAYXJQ010000019.1:0-10502 GCA_964464985.1 uncultured Pseudomonadales bacterium
GGCTGTTTAGCCAATTACGCTTTTTTATAATTTCTTTTTTATTCTATGGTCGGAGATGGCGGACTCGAACCGCCGACCTCGGCGTCCCGAACGCCGCACTCTAGCCATCTGAGCTAATCTCCGCAGTTGGCGCTCTTATTTTAGATTAATTGCGTATAAATTAAAGGGCGAGTCAGGGCTAAAACTAGTATGAATAATAACTTGACTACCGTCTGGCCAGGGATAAATAAATTCATCAGCAAATGGTCCAGAATATAGTACGGTATTATTATGGCCATCATATTCCATAATTTGTACTTTACTATCTGCCACATACAAAAGATGTTTTGAGTCGGGGAACCACTGTAAACTATTTAATTTAACCCCAGTGTAGTAATTGTTAAAGTTGATGGCTGTTGTTTCTTTATTAATAATACTTTCAGCCTGAAGACGGAGAAAAGCTTCGGGAGAAGATTCTAGTTGACGCATTTCGGTAGTGAACAGGTCATCACTTAGCAACTGTTTGTCGAAATAAGTTAGTTCAATTTCAGTTTCATCTAGATCATTTAACTTATTATTGATGTTAATTAATTCTTCTTCAGTCTCATTGGGCACTAAATTTTGTAAAGGAAAGCTTGGTCGCAATTCCTCACTCAAGACTAGAAAATTTTTGTCTTCTTCTCGATCATAAACATAAATATTTCCAGCTTTTAGTTCTCTTTCCTCAACTTGATTGCTGGTTGCTGGTAAAGGAGGAATTAAGTTGTCTGCTAAGTTTACGTCAGCAGTGGCAGTGTAGAGTAGGCGTTTTTTATCTGGGGAGATATAAACATTTTTAGCAGATTCACTAGCGACTCGCAATATTTCTGAAGGAAATTTTTCCAAAAATTGTCGTTCCTTCTGATAGATCTCTTCTTCCCAAGCAGACAGAGTGTTGACTCGCAGATGAGAAATATCAGTCTGATCAAGTAGAGAAACCTTTCTATCAATTGAAATTAAAAATTCTCTGCCTCCTAATTCTTGATTAACTAAAATCATTATTTCTCGACTATTGGGTGACCATATAATGTGAGCTTTATCTAGTTCTAGAGCTGGTACATCATCGGTGATTTGTCTTGGGCCACTTTGCAAAGACAAAAAGTTACTGGTTAACTCTAATAAATAAAAACCATTATTACTTGAGGAACTAGCTTGATTAACATAGAAAAGAATTTTTTGACCATCTGGAGAGGGATAAATATTACTTACACCAGTAAAAGTTAAGGGTAGTAAGCTTGGAGCTGCAGGAAAAAGATTGGCGTTAGTTTGAGTAACTAATTCTTTTTGCACCAGTAATTTTTTTTGCCAAACGGAATAGCCCTCTTTGACAATTTTGACCTGATATTCTCCTGGATCAATGTAAATAGTGTCATCGGTAGCAGTAATTAGTCGATCATTAATAAAAACTTGAGCCCCAGTGGGGAAGGAGTTAACATTGAGTAAACCAGTGTTTGCTACAACACCTTCTTTGGTTAAGCGCCAATTACCTCGTGCATATTGGATAGCCACAATACTACCAATAATGACAAAAACTAGGGAAAATAAACTATATCCTAGTCGAGTAGTAAAAATTGCTTGGAAAACTTTTTTGAATTGTTTACCAGCTTTTTTAAAAGTTATTTTTTTCTTTTTAGCTGTCATCTAATGAAATTCCTTAATTAATATTTTTTGCGCCTTGTTCTTGGTTTAGTCTTTGACTATTATATCAATTAGATGCATAAAAGTCTTGATTTTGAACAAAAGTCAAAAAAACCTTCATTGTGGCAAAGACTTGATTGGCGACAGGCTTTAGCGATTGATTTGGGGAGTAATGAGATCCGTATTTTCAGAATTAATCGGGTTAAAAAACAAGAAATGGAAATTTTAACAATAGATCAGGCTTGTGTAGCAATCAAACGATCTAGTAGAGGAAAAAAGGCCCAAGTTTTGGCTGTTGGTAAAGATGCTTTGGAGATGAGAGAGAGGTTGGGCGATGAAGTAGAAGTCATTTTTCCGATTATAGCTGGACGGATTATCAATGAAGATATGGCTAAAGTTTTACTCAAAGAATTGTTAAAAAGAGCGCTAAAAATTGATAGAATTTTGCCCTTTGTGATTAGTCCGGTGGTAGTAGTGACAGTAAGAGCTGGCACCAGTGAGTTATCGCGACGCAGTTTAAGTCGTTTATTTTACGATTTAGGAGTCAGCGAAGTCCATCTATTGGCAGAACCCTTGGCGGCCGCCATTGGTGTCGGGGTTCCTATCGCTGATGCTAGCGGGGTGTTGTTAATGCAAATGGGGGCCAGTAGTATTGAGGCGGCCGCTCTAGCTTTAGGTTCCATTGTTAGTTTTCAGAGTAACCTTTGGACCGGGACAATTGCTGGTTGGGAGTTGGACGAATTACTCCGTGCCTATTTAGTGAAAGAACACCATTTATTGATAACTTTGGAAGCTAGCGAGCAATTAAAAAAGCAAATCAAAATTGATCAAGGTGATGATTTTTCAATCAAACTAGTGGGTAAAGATTTGCTTAGTCAAAAAGCTAAAACACTTAATATCAAAAATGAAGAACTGTCTAGTGTATTAATGCCGGTGCTCAAAGATTATTTATTTTTAATTGAACGTCTTTTGGAAGAGATGCCTAACGCTTTGCTGAGTGATGTGTTAGACCGTGGTCTACTTTTATCTGGAAATTTGTCTAAATTAGCTGGTTTAGATCACTTTTTGGCTAAATCTTTAAAAATGCCGGTTGCTTTGGTTGATGATCCAGATTTAGCAGCAGCTACTGGTGCATTGACGGTTTTGGAAAATTTGGATTTATTTAAAGCCAGTTTAATTTAGGCTTTATTTTTGGTTTTAAGCCAATAAGGTGTTTGTCGACAGAGAACTTTTTTAGCTAAGAGATTATTGTCTAATAATATTTCAGCAGCCTTTTCTAAGTAAAGGGTATTTTGTGAACCCTTGATTAACACTAGATCTCCTGATTTGAGATTGTTGAGTAGAGTTTCACCAGCTAATTGACTATTATTGAAAACTGTAACTTTTTTTAATTTGCCTTCTTTTTCATTTATTTTTTCTTTTAGAATTGGTAAGGCGTACTTTGTCATCAGTGGTCCTACTAAATATATCTCACTGAAATCCTTGGCCACTAATTGAGCTACGTTTTGGTGAGCTAACTTGGCTTCTTTACCCATTTCTCGCATATCTCCTAAAATAGCTACTAAGCGTCCAACTCTGTCGTCATTAGCTGCTAACTGACTGGAAAGCTTAATCATTTCCAACATACCAGAGGCGTTATATGAGCTATCTAATAAATAGCTATTTTTTTTACCAGCCAATAGGCTACTGCGTCCCGCTTCCAGTTGCCAATATTTTTCAATATTATTTTTAATTTCACTAAGGCTGAGACCTAATTTTAGGGCTAGTAAAATAGCGCTGGCTAAAGAAGCGCTATAGTGTTGACCAACTATTAATTTAGATAAATTAATCTCTAGATTTCGATTATTTGTGATTTGTTTTTTTAAGTTTTTACTAATTTCAAAAACAAAACGACTGCCATCTAAGTTAACTTGCCAATCACTAAGGCGTAAATCAGCTTCACTTTTTTGGCCAAAACTCAAAATTTCGGCTTGAGTTTGTCGGCTAAATTGCCAGATCAAAGAATCGTCACGATTAATAATTGCCAGACCATTTTTGGCTAAAGATTGTGCTAATTTACTTTTTTCCTTGGCAATTTCTGCAACGATGGCCTTTTGGCGTTTTTGTTCATCTGTTTCTGCAACTAATGAGTCAAAATTTTCACTATGAATAGCACGAGCATTGAGCATGATAGCTATTTGTGGCTGAATAATGCTCAACAAATAGCTCATATTTTTTGGTGGATGAGGGCTATCGATACCCATTTCAACTACATAGACGTCAAATTGTTCCCAATTTGTTAATAGTTGCCAAGGAGCGAGTAAAATTAAACGAGCCCAATCCAAAGGAGAATAATCTTTGATTTTTAACCCTAAAATATCTAAAGGTATGCCTGATTCCGAATTGGCTTTTTTACTAATTTTAATTTTTAAGCGACTCTTATTTTTCCCTAGGGCAGCCAGTACGGCTAACTGGCAACTGGTTTTACCAGCACTGCCTGTAATACCCACAATTTTAGCTTGAGCATTTTTTTTGAGTTGCAATTTAGCAAACAAGCGCAAGTAATAAAGTACAAAAGAGCCTAGTTTTTTTTTCATATATTTTTTACTTGCCTTAAATTACTAGTGTTTTTGCAAATCCTTAACTGCTGCTTGGAATTGTTGACCTCGATCTTGATAGTCTTTAAACAAGCCAAAGCTAGCACAAGCTGGGCTAAGCAAAACTACGTCTCCTTGTTGAGCCCATTCTTTTGCTTGCCCAACAGCTACTGACATATTTTCACAATTTTTAAATTTTGGAAAATCTGCTGTTGTTAAATTGCGTTTTTGCCAGAGGTTTTGCAATTCTTGAAGAATTTTTTCTCCAGTAGGAGGAAAGAGTAAAATAGCTTTAACTTTTTGTTCGATGATAGTTTCAATGTACTCAGCGAAATCTAGTTTTTTATCAGATCCACCAGCTAAGATAATCACCTTTTCTTGAGGAAAACTGCGAATGGCAGCGCTGCTAGCAATAGGATTGGTGGCAATTGAGTCGTCATAATATTTGACGCCCTCTATTTCAGCCACCAATTCTAGGCGGTGAGCTAAGCCTTTAAAACTTGTAATACTTTTGCACAGACTTTCTTGATTAATTTTAAAAATCTGAGCAGCGGCAATGGCGCTTAAAACATTATATAAATTATGTTTGCCAATTAGATTGACTTGATCAACGTCCATGATTTTTATTAAGTCCGAATGATTATTGATTTCTCGCCAATAAATTTGTTTATCTTTGATAAACAAGCTGTATTTGCTTGATTCACTTTCATCTTCGATAGAGTGGCGTAGACGATGATTGTTTCTCACTGCACTTAATTCAGCCAATTTTTTAGCGCCAGCCAGATGAGGGTTGTAAACTAGCCAGTCGTTGGGGTTTTGGTAGCGAGTAATAGCAGTTTTTGAAGCAAAATAATGATCAAAATCTGCAAAATAATCTAAGTGTTCAGGAGTAACATCTAGGAGAACAGCCACTTGAGGGCTGGCTTTTAATTCAGCTAATTGATGAGAAGAAAGTTCAGCTACTACCAAAGTATCTTCATCAATGACGGATAGATAATTAAGAGCTGGACGACCAATATTGCCTACCAGGACACTTTTTCGACCGGCTTCACTCAAGATATCAAAAAGCAATTGACTGGTGGTGCTTTTTCCTTTGCTGCCAGTAATACCAATAATTGTTCCCTGACAGCGATCGAAGAAAAGCTGCATATTAGAACTGATTTGTAAGCTAGGATTTAACTCGAGTGCTTCTTGAATAGCTGGTAAAGTGATTGGAATGCCAGCAGTTTTAATTAAGAAATCAAAATCTGCTAATTCATCAAGATAATGATCGCCAATTTTCCAGATTAAATTATTGTCTTTTCTACCAATTTCTTTCCATTCGGGGAAGTTAGCCCACAATATTTCAGTAGGTGATTGATCTGCTAGGGTCAAGATTTGTTCGGGAAATTGCTCACGCAAGTAGTAATAGCTAGAAAGTCCTTCTCTGCCTAAACCCAAGATAATAATGCGACCGCCAGCCAAATTAGACATATTAGCTATATTTTAGCATTTTTTACTCCTGCTTTGTGCTATGATAAAAAAATGAAGCGTTCATTGTTTCAATTACCGATATATACGGCTAGTTGGCAGGAATTTTGGGACTTATTGAAAAGTAGATTAGAACGAAAAGACTCAAAAGATCTATTACTAGTCTTTACTCCTAATCCAGAACAAATAGTTCAGGCCAGCAAAAATCAGGACTTTTTTAAAATTTTAAAGACTGGGGATATTTTGTTGCCAGACGGAATTGGTTTACTTTTGGCTAATCGTTTTATTCGTTTTCGCCAAACAGCCCGAGCTTTTTTAAAGCTTTCACCAAGCAAACCGGCAATGCCCGCAAAAATCACAGAAAAAATTACTGGAGTGGAAACAACAGACAAGCTACTTATGGAAGCAGCTAAAAAAAATTATGTTAGTTTAATTATTGGTGGGCGCAATTATGCTGAGTTTTGGGGGAAAGAAGGGGGAGAATATGAGGGAGAAATGTTTGAGGATGAACAAAGTTTGATTCAATTGAAGAAAAACTTATATTGGACTGAAGCTTATCAGGATAAAGAAGAACCTTTGCTGGTCGAAGATCAAGCACTAGAGAAAATTTTAAAGAAAATTAAACCACAGCTAGTTTTTGTAGCTTTGGGAGCTCCAGATCAGGAAAAGTGGTTAGTAGACTGGCGCGCGCGCCTTGAACAAGCGGGCGTGGTGGTGGCGATGGCCGTTGGTGGTTCTTTTGATTTACTATTTGGCCGAATCGCGCGCGCCCCTCGTTTATTTCGCAGTTTGGGTTTGGAATGGTTTTGGCGCTTGTTGCAACAGCCGTGGCGTTGGCGACGTCAATTGCGTTTAATACAATATCTTTTTTTAGTGAGACAAGAAGCTAGAAGGTGGCAAAAGTTTAAGTAAATTGAATTAAATCAGCTTAATTATCTTTTAACTCATCTGGATTAACGCCTAAGAGCCACAAAACGGCCTCTTTTTTATAGCGACGATCACCACGAGAGTTAATTCTGATTGCTGGTAACTTACCACGCTTACCCCAACGTTTAATAGTGAGAGGGGAGACTCTGAGTAAATCAGCGACTTCTCTAACTGTTAGTAGGTCTGGTAAATTTTTTATATCGAGTTTGGCTGCATCTTTAGCTCGGCCAGTTTTTTTATCGAGGTCTTCACCTAGGTTCGGATTAATGCTTGGGCTATCGCTCATTTTCCCTTTCTGTGGCTTTTTTTATTAAGCCTATAAGACTTGTTAATTTTAGTATTTGTTCGATCTATTATGATCTATATTCAACAATAGCAGACTAAGACAAATTAAGTCAATAAGCAATTTCTCTTGCTAGATTTAAAGGGCAATAATTAAACAATTTTTATTTTATTTTATTAGTTTAAGAAATTGAGTGATAATTTAGTATCCTATAGTTTTTCAAATTGAATAAAAACTATCCCATAACTTTTTAAAGATGATCAAACTACTACAAAAAACCCCGCCATTTGACGGGGTTTAATTAGCAATATTTGTGTTGCTAAATGCTCTCGAGCTTATTTAAGCTCAACTACGCAACCAGCTTCTTCTAAAGCTTTTTTGGCTGCCTCGGCATCTTCTTTCTTGGCGCCTTCTAAGACTGGCTTAGGGGCTGATTCCACGAAAGTTTTAGCGTCACCCAAACCTAAATCAGGCTTGAGAGTGCGAACTGCTTTGATGGCGGCAATTTTATTGCTACCAGCTTCTTTGAGGATGACATCAAATTCGTCTTGTTCCTCAGCAGCAGGAGCTGCGGCAGCAGGACCAGCAGCCATCATCATAGGAGCTGCGGCACTAACACCGAACTCTTCTTCGAGGGCGCTGACCAGTTCAGAAACTTCCATTAGGGAAAGTTCTTTGACTGCATCAACAATTTTTTGCACTTTGGCGCTTAATTTCTTAGCTTCATCTGCCATTGTGATCCTTTCTGTTAATTAGTGGTTTAACTAATTATTAATAATTTAATACCTAATATTTAATTAATTTATGCTTTTTTATCAGCAATAGCCTTGAGTACGTAAACTAAATCTTTGCTCTTGGCGGTTAAAGTATTGACTAAGCCTTGACCCGGACCTTTGAGTCGTTGAATTAACATCACTATTAATTCGCTCTTGCTTGGTAACTTGCTTAATTTCTCGACTTCGCTTAGGGATAAGACCTTATCCTCCATGAAACCTTGTTTAATGCTAAGTTTTTTACTCTCTTCATGAAAATTAAAAAGAGCTTTGAATCCAGAAACAGCATCTTCATAGGAGAAGACAATAGCGTTCATCCCAGTTAGAGATTCAGTCAATTTACCCTTGCCAATGGCAATATCTATCAAAGTGTTTTTGGTGACAAACATTTCACCACCGGCTTCTTTGAGGGCATTACGCAGAGTAGTTAAGTCGTTTACGCTACTTCCTGAATAGTCAACAATCACTAAAGATTTAGCGCGATCAATCTTTTCTTGAATAATTTTCACTTGTTCTAAATTATCTTTGCTAGGCATAGTTCCTTTTTATCAATTTTTTAATTAAAAAATAAGACCAGTTGTTTGGCCAAAAACTAGAGAAAGGGAAAAATAAATTTTACTTCCTCGGTGTGATGATTAAGCCCTGAGGCCCACACTGTCTTTGGACAACAGAGAAATTATAACAGAGAATACTCGGCTGACAAGGCGCATTTACAAGTCTTTGTGAATGGGGCATAATAAAAATTAGATGAAAGAAAAAAAATTTATTCCCAGATTGTCTTTAGTAATCTTCGCATTTTTGCTATTGGCTAGCAGTAGCTTGATTTCAAGTCCAGCTGTTTTAGCAAAAAGCTATAGCATTGACCAGACTCAAATTGACGTTTTTCTTGAAAGCGATGGTTCGGCTGAAGTCATTGAAAGACGCAGCTTTAATTTTCAGGGCGATTATCGCTTTGTTTATCAGAAGATCAATTATCAAAACGATTAAAGTTTATCTCAATCAGGTCGGAGCGAACCATATTTATTGAATAATTTTGAATTATGTGAAGCCGATTTTAGTAGTGGCGCATTACAATTCAATTGTTATCAAGCACTAGATCAAAATCAGGTTAATTTGAGTGAGGCACGTGAGAACCCAGACGATACTTTTTATGTAGAGCAACGAGCAAGGGAATATTTCCTACAGTGGCATTATCAGGCCAATTTTGAAACAAAAAATTTTGAACTGCGTTATGAAATTGAAAATTTAATTACTGTTCAAGATGATGTTGCTGAGCTTTATTGGCAGTTCGTTGGTAGCGATTGGGAAATAAATCATGGTCCGGTGGAAATTGTTGTTTGGTTGCCTTCCAACTTGTTAGCCTCACAATTGCAAGACGTTAGAGCTTGGGGACATGGTCCTTTATCAGGATCAATTAATATTGACAAACTTCTTGGAGAAAATGCCTTATATACAGTTCGTTTTGAAGCCAATTATTTAGCTGCTGGTCAGTTTTTGGAAGGGCGCATTATTTTGCCGCTCGAAGTTTTTTTTGATGCTGACAATTTAGTAAAGGGTGGTTTAAGTGCTCAAGAAATTATCAAACAAGAAGAAGAGTTTATTGCTCAGACAGAGGCAAAATTAAAGCGAGAAGAGTTTTTTGCTAAGGCTTTATTCTTTTTTGCGCTGTTGCTTAGTATTTTAAATTTAGTTTGGTTTGCTAAAAGTTTAGCTCGTCATCTTAAATTAGCTAAAGAAGAGCGTTTACGAGTTTTACCAGGTATGTGGGAGCCACCTAGCGATTTAGAACCGGCTTTAGTTCATCAGCTGTTGCATAAGAGCAAGAAGTTAAGTCCAACAGTTTTTACAGCCACTGTTTTGTCCCTAGTGCATAAAAAAGTTTGTCGGATTGTTCGCAGTGACAAAAAAGAGGGCTTTTTGAAAAAAGACTATCGCTACTTTTTAGAAACGACCGATAAATTAGATCGAATAGATTTATCCACTGTAGAACAAGAAGTCTATGACTTTTTGTTCAACAAGGTGGCTAGGCTCTACAGTAATTACTATCATGAAGCTAGTCGTAAATGGGTAAATGAAAAAAAATTCAATCAACTTTGGCGCCAAGCTAATCCTAAAGCTAGTCGCGAAGATTTATCAACTGCTCAAGACCAAGCTAGAAAAAATTTAGATTTAAAAGATATTGGCAAATATACCAAAACTTATGCGAGTAGTAGCTATAGTTTTTTCAAGAGTTTGGAGGCAAAAGCTTTTAAGGCTAATTTGGCTAAGGGTTATTTTGATGACAAGGTTCACCGTTATGCCGGCAGTTTTAAAAACTTTAGATTATTGTTAGCACCGGTTGTTAGCTTTTTCTTAATCATTGTTGTGGCAAACTTTGAGGCAGAAACAAGTTCTCTTTTAGCTCAATCTTGGTTAACTTTGTCTTGGCCCTTTATTATTGCCAATGTAACTTTAGGTTTCAGTGCTGCCATAGTAATGTTGGTATTGCAATATGGTAGTGAGAAAAGAAGTAAAAAAGGACATCTTGAAGCCGAGCAGTGGTTATCCTTTAAAAAGCATTTAAAAGATTACAAAAAGACCAAAAATTATGCGATTGACTCAATTATTCTTTGGGAAAAATATTTAGTTTATGGCACTTTATTTGGGGTGTCGATGAAAGCTCTCTCTCAATTACCAGTCAAATTTAAAGATTGGTCAGAAGCTGATCAGCGCTCGCTGATGACCTATTGGGGAATGTCCAGTGTAGATTTAAGCAAATCTGCCGTGCTCGATATGAGTAATTTTAATTTAGGCAGCATTAGTCATTCTCTCAATTCA
>CAYXJQ010000020.1:0-18578 GCA_964464985.1 uncultured Pseudomonadales bacterium
CCCTCCACCGAGAATTCCAGCTCCCCCTAGTAAACTCAATTCTATCAGTATTTCAACCTGTATCTGGAGTTGAGCTCCAGTATTAAAGTCAAAACTTAATAAAACGCCGACGGACGCTTTACGCCCAATAAATCCGGATAATGCTTGCACCCTACGTATTACCGAGGCTTCTGGCACGTAGTTAGCAGGTGCTTTCTAGCAGGGTACCCTCAAAAATTGTTCCCCTGCCACAGTGGTTTACACTCCGAAGAGCGTCTTCCCACACGCGGTGTCGCTGCGTCAGGCTTTCGCCCATTGCGCAATATTCCCAGTTGCTGCCACCCGTAGGTGTAGGTTCCGTGTCTCAGTAACCTTGTGGCCGGTCGTGCTCTCACACCGGCTACCTGTCATCGGCTTGGTGAGCTATTACCTCACCAACTACCTGATAGGACATAGGCCTCTCCCCAAGCGCCCGAAGGCTTTGATCCGGAGATCACATGCGGTATTACCCAATCTTTCGACTGGCTATTCCCCACTTAGGGGTAAGTTCCTATGTTGTACTCACCCGTCTGCTACTTGTGTTAGTCCGAAGACTAACTTACCGTTCAACTTGCATGCTTAAAGCACACCGCCAGCATTCATCCTGAGCCAGGATCAAACTCTTAAAAAAGTTTGATTTGCTCTATAAAAAAATAAAAGTCAAATTGACGAGATGCAATCTTTAGTTTAAAAAACTAAAAATAAAATCTCTCTTGCACTTTCTATCACTATATTTGCTGTTAAAAAAATAGCTGTCTTTACTTGTTAAAGATCAAAAAACTTCTTTTTAAGCAAAAAAAAGAAAGGAGAAAACTTCTAGATTTCTCTAATCATCTCTCTTTGCCTGAAGTGGGAGTATTATATGGTCAAAAATTTTTAAAGTCAACAGCGAAAACCAGATTAAAATTTGTTTTTTTTACTTATGTTTTTAAATACAAGTTTGTGCTTTTTACAAAGCCAGCTTTTTCTTTTATACTAGAAGCAATGCCTGCAATCAAACAGGCGATCGTTATGACTTTAACGGTCGTCTTTGCTTACGTATTTTTGCAAACGCCAGAATTATCTGGGTATTCTTTGCAATTTTTTGCTGTGCTTTGTCTCGCCTATTGGTGGCTACAAAAAAAACAAGGAAAACATTTTTTTTATCTCTTCAATGAGCAGGGTTCGAGCAACGTCTTAGTTTTAAATTTAGCTTTTTTAATTTTGATTGGCAATACTCAGGGTTTAGCTTCTGCCTTTTTTGCTCTAAGCTTTATCCAGCTTTTTTTTGTAACTTTAGCACTTGAAAATCGTTTAGCAATTTTATTATCTTTAGAATTGTTTCTATTTTATGTGGGTTTAGCCTTGAATCGTTATGGTTTGATTTTATCTAATAATATAAGTATGACTGAATTAAATAATTTAATAGCCATTCCTTTGGTAACTATTTTTTATTTATTTGGCAAAGTTCAATACCAACGCTTGCACTATCACTCCTTGTTGCTTGATAGTGAAAAACAAGAAAAGCTTCAGGCTCAAGCGGACGATCAAGCAGTATCGATTTTTATTAATAATTTACTAGATAAGCGCTTGCCAATGTTGGAATATTTACTTACCTTTCCCCAAAAAAATATGGTGATGATTCAGGCTGAAATGCGATCTTTAAAAAAAGATTTAAATAATTTGATAAAAGAAATTAATCATAAAACTGTTAAAAATAAGTCGACAAGTCAGGAAGAAATATTAGTAGAAGAAGAAGCAGAAGTTCTAATCAAAGCCATTGATGATGAAATTTAGCTTATTGTTTTTACTAGTGTTTTTATTTTCCTTTTTAAAACCAACTATGGTTAGGGCTGATAATATGAGTTCAAACTCTTATTATTTGCAATTTGGCAATTTTAATATGGGGAGTGGTGAGTTTGATACTGGTAGTCAGTTTGGTTTGACTTATACCTTGGGTGGTACTGCCATTGGTCCCTATGGCGAATATGGTACTAGCCAGTATTTCATAGGTAGTGGTTTTCAATATATTTATCAAATTAGGCAATTTAGTTTTAGTATATCCAAACTCACCATTGATCTTGGTGAGTTAAATCCGGGATTTCTTGCTAGTGATAGTCACACTGTAACGATCAATACTGGTAGTGCCGGTGGTTATCAGGTCTATGTTTTTGAAAATCGTCCTCTAACTCATGTTAGTCAGCCGACTGAGCAAATTCCCAACACCACATGTAACACTGGTTGTACAAAAAGTTTAGCAGGTATTTGGGATAACCCAATTTATGATGGTTTTGGCTATCATGTGACTGGTGACAACACGCCGAGTGATTTTATTAATAGTAGTTACTTTCGTCCCTTTGCTGATAATAGTTTAGGTGAAGACATGGAGCTCATTATGAGTAGTAATAATGTGGCTTTTGACGAAACAGCCACCATGACTTATCAAGCAGCTCCATCGGTAATGCAAGCTGCTGGTGATTATCAAACCTATGTAGTCTTTGTAGCAGTACCAGGTTATTAAAATGATGAAAAAAATAATTGTTGTTTTTATTTTCTCTGTAGGTTTATTACTAGGCAAACTATCTGTGGTTAGAGCTCAAGGACTTGATGCTTTGTCTGTAAATATAAATCCACCAGTTTCCTATCTTTATATAAAGCCTGGGGCTGGTATTGGGGCGCCAATTAATTTAGAGAATCAGGGTCGTTATACCATTAGAGTAACCCCACAATTAGTTGATTTTCGAACTCATAAACAAACTGGGCAAATTATTTTAGAACAAAATAGTGAGTTTAAACATTTATCGATTGCAGGAAGTCAAGAGCGTTGGGGTGAAGAGTTTATCATTAAGCCAGGAGAAAGTTATACCCTGCCTCTAACAATTGCCGTGCCAGCAGATTTTCCTCAAGAGGAGTATCACTTATCAGTGTTATTTAATGTTGAACAAATGCTTTTTTCTGATTATGAAAAAAGCAGTAACACTATTTTGTCTGGTATTGTTGCTAGTCATTTGGTATTAATGGTTAGCTCAGATGAAGCTGATCATAGTCAAATTGTGATCAAGAATTTTCAGTTGCCTAAGGTAGTGGATAGTTTAATGGGAATTAATTTTAAGATTTGGGTAAAAAACATTGGTTTAAATGCTGGTCCAATTCGGGGCAAACTAAGTGTTAGTCATTGGCCATCTCCTGAAACACAAGTTTATGAATTTTATCCAGACATGGTTTTGGCTGGTGGCCAGCGACAAGTAAGAGGAATGAGTGAGGGAAATTTGGATCGCTTGCAAGAGTTGTCTGAACAAGAAGAGATTGTATTAGCCAACAATGAAGATTATTTTGAGTTACAAAGTTTATTGGTGCAAGAGACTTTAATTAGTGATTTTCGCTATGAGAAAGCTTTTTTATTAGGTGCTTATGATTTTCATCTTGAGATTGGAGATGAGGAACAAACTGAAAGAGTGATAGCTCTACCCTTCTCGATTTTGATAGCTCTTGTTTCATTACCAATTTTATATCGTTTTTTAACCTTTTTGATTAAAAAATTGGATTCTAAAACTAAATTGAATTAAGTTGAGTTAAATTGGCCTTGACTCTCTAGTAAAAAAAATTATAAACTGGAAGATATACTATATGCAAATAAAAAATCGATTCTTCTTTTTGTTGTCTTTTTTAATAATTTTAACTAGCTTTTTTATCGCTGTTCGCCCCAATCAGATAAAAGCAGCTAGTTTGAGCAATGTGTCAACCTTGTTGAATAATGCACGCTTTTCTTTTAGGAGTGCTCTTGAGGGCGCACAAACCCTCGGTTCTTCCTTGATTACTATCGATGTGAGCAACTATCCATCGACTTCAGTTTTACAATTACAATCTGGAGATGTGTTAAGAATTGGTGATGTTAATGATTATAATGTAGCCACTACTATAGATGATGCCACCGATGACAAGGTCAGTTTGACTTCAGGCTTGTTGACTGGTGATATTGCAGATGAGACTGCTCTAATTTCTACTCAGTCTTCTACTTTGACGGTTAAATTAACGACAGTGAGTGCTCTAGAGGACGGAACCATCCGTATTTTAGTTCCGGCTACTAGTGATACGGCAACTAATAGAGATGGATTACCCGATGACGACGGTTTTGATTTTGGGGGTAGCGCAAATGCGGCTATTACTTGTCCAGCCAGCTATCCAGCTGGATTTACAGGATTTACTGCGACTAGTAGTTATGCCAATGGCTCAGTTGAAATAGATGGTATTGATTATCACGTCTTTGACTGTGTCTATACAGGTGCTGGTGCAGTTGGTGCCACTTTTGATGGTACGAGTTATCCGGTTTTTACGATTGCTAATCTGATTAATCCTTCACCTAGTAGTTCAAGTACTTTAGGAGAAACAGATACTTATACGATCATAATTAGGCATATGGCAAGTGACGACACCATAATTGATGAGACTTTAGCTAAGGTAGGAGTGATAGATGCAGTTCGTGTTTCAGCTACTATTTTACCTCAATTAACTTTTACCATTGAGGGTGTGGCATCAGGTCAAAGTAAATGTGGTAATACCACTGATGCTACTACCACACCTTTAGCTGTTCCTTTTGGAGATATCACTATTGGTACCTTCTCTGATTTAGCTCAAGTTTTAACTGTAACCACTAATGCAGCTAATGGGTATCAGGTAACAGCAGCAGAAAGTGACCAGTTGGGTATGGATGGACAGGCTTGCGCTAGTGATGGTTCAGCTGATACTGCTTGTATCGTTGATGCTAATGTCACTGGCATGAGTGATACTGTTTCAGCTGATTGGGCTGTAGTTACTGGAGATCAGTATGGTTTTGGTTTTACTATAGGGTCAGCTACCTCTGGAATAACAAGACCTTTTTATTATAATGAATCTGGTAGAACTTACAGTGCTCGTCATTTTGCAGATCTAGCTGAATCTACTGATCCTCGAACAATTTTTTCTCGTTCTACAGCAGCCCTAGAAGATATAGTAGATGTTTGTTATCGATTGACACCTTCTGCACTCAATGTAGCTGGAGATTATGAAAACTACATTGTGTATATAGCAACAGCTACTTTTTAAAACTTAAAATTTAATTAATAAGAAACAGTTTAAAATCAAGGAACAGAATGCAATTAACCTGCCCCAAAAAGAATATTAAGGTTTTCCTTTTTCTTTTAAGTTTATTTATATTTACTTTCAGCCTGAAATCGGTGGTTGTTGCCCAAGAGGCTTTGTCTTTAACCGTGAAACCGGTCAGAATTGGAGATGACAATTCTTTACTTCTAAGTCCTGGTGAAAAAAAACAAATCCAAGTGAAGGTAGAAAATAATTCTCAAATGGACTTACAAATAGAGAGTCAGGTTTTAGATTTTATTGTGGATCAAGATGGAACAACACCAATTCCTGTTACCGAAGAACAAGATAATCGTTGGAGTTTAGCTAGTTGGATGACCCTAGCTCCAGCAAGTAATTTTTTACAAGCTGGTGGATCAGCAACTATTAATGTTTTAATTGAAGTGCCAGAAGATGCTCTTCCCGGTGGTCGTTATGCTATGGTGTTGCACAGTCCTGATGTAGGACAAGTTGAAGATCAAACTGGAGCTGGCATTGCTCAACGAGCAGGCACCCTGATTTATGTGATAATTGATGGTCCAATTAATGAATTAGCCTATGTTAACTTTTTTAAAGTGCCTGGGTTTTTAGAAAAAGGACCAGTGCCTATGGAAATTAAGATTAGAAATGAATCAGATGTTCATATTACACCAACCCCGCAGATCAAAGTTTTTAACATTTTTGGTAAAGAAATAGACAGTTTGATTTTAGATCAAAAAAATATTTTTCCTTTAACTGAGCGAGATTTTAGTGACGTTTGGCAGAAAAAATGGGGTTTTGGTCCATACACTCTTAGGCTAGAAGCTGTCTATGGATTTCAGGGTCAAGTGGCAAGTGCTGAAGCAGTAATCTGGTTAATACCAGTAACAATTATTATAATTGTTTTGCTTAGTATTTTACTGATTGTGGCTATAGTTTTGGCAGTTAAGAAGAAACAAAGTCAGAAGGCACCATTTAAAGAGATGCCAGAAGCTGAAACTCAGCCAATGGATGATCAAGACCAACAATAAAAAACAATTATTGAAATTTAAAAAAAATAAAAGCTTTCTTATTACTCATCAATTATGTAGAAGGCTTTTATTTTTTCTTTTATTGTTCTTTATATTTTCAAAAACGAGTTTTGCGCAAACTGTAGCTCCCACGACTAGAGATGTAATAGTGTCAGCTAGTATTCCTGATACAATTCCTCCCTCAACACCAATTTTAATTGCTCCAGAAGATGGAGCTAACGTTGACATAGCTCGTCCGGTTTTTCAGTGGTATGAAAGCACAGACAATAAGGGCATGTCTCATTACGAATTTCTTCTAGACGGAAGATCTTGGTTTAACAATATTCCCCTATCTAGTTTTGCTAATGAAGATTACAGTTTAAACTATGATGCTGGATCGGGAATTTATACTTTTGTAGCCAATCAAGATTTAAGTCATGGCACTCATCGTTGGCAAATTGTTGCTTATGATCAGTTGGACAATAGTGCTAGCTCTACTACTTGGTATTTCAATATTTTTGTTGATGAACCGCAGTTTACAGTTAGGAAAATTGCGGATGTTAACACCAGTATAAGCTCCACCAATCCCTCAAGTGTTCCTGAAGAGCCCATTACTCTTTTTTCAACTGACCCATTTGCCAATGAACCTTGGATTATAGCTTTAGGAGGTTCTAATTTAAAAGTAGATCTAACAGTTAGCATACCCAGTAGTGCCGATCAATCTTTTAGCCAAGACACCGATGGTAGTGGAAATTGGAGTCTGCAGTTAGGTATTTTACCTAGAGACGAGATAGTAAGACTTGACTTTATTATTACTGATGCAGTTGGACACAAAAGCTATATTCGTGAGCTTTATATTATTATTAATCAACACTATTGGCCTCCAACCACAATACCAACGGCGACAATTACCGAAACTCCTCCAACAACTATTCCGACTTCTTTTGTCACTCCCAGTATTACGGTTCCTATCACGCCAACTCAAGATCCAACTATTACGCCATCTATTACTCAAACAAGTCCGGCTCCTGTAACTCCATTACCTTCGCCAGGTATTAGAGTGCCAATTATTCCGCCAAAAGAAGTAGTTCATGATTTAGTTGAAGAAGTTATTCAAAGTTTGCCTGATCGAATAGCTACCTTGATTACTGATTTTAGTGGGTCGTCTATATGGAAAGCTGTAAGTAATTTTTCAGCTCTAGCTTTAGCTTTATTGCTACCAATTCTTAGTTATTTGTTTGTGTTATTTAAGTTTTATCAATCTTTTTCAATCAAAACCTTTCAAGAGGTGCTGATGGCTTTATGGCCTTGGTCTAAGAAGAGAAAAAACTTGGTATTTGAGTATCGCAACAGTCAGGCTACTCCTTTGGTTAAAGTGGAATTAATGGATGCAGAAACTGAGGAAATTTTAGATTGGCAAATAACTAGCTATTTAGGAAAATTTATTAGTTTTGACTGGCCAACTGGACGTTCTCTTAAATTGAGGGTAAAAGATCATAATTTTTATTTTCCAATAGGTGGTGGTAAGCCACTTTATTTATCTTGGCACAATTTTTATCAGGGGGAAGTTTTTAATTATCAGGAAGCCTCAGAAGACAAAAAAGTTGCTGCAAATGTATTTGCAGGTCGACGAGCTCTAGCGATCCCCACGCTTTTAGCTCAAGGCAAACATAATTTACCCTTAATTGAGCGCCTCAGGGTTGTTTTGGCCTATTTAGTGACCTATCCAAGCTGGTTTTTTCTACTGAGTTTGTTTCCCGTGTTACTTTTAGTACTGAGGTATCCAAGCTTTTTAAATTATTTGGCGCTTGCTTATTACTTTATAGTAGCGATTTTTAAATATATTAATCGTTTAGGAAAAAAGACTTGGCAGTTTAGAGTATTAACCAGCAATGGCCATAAAGTTAATCAAAACTTAATACTTATCACTAACGATTTAATACAAGGATATTCTCAAGCTCAAATAGTCAGTATTAATGAAGCTTTGAGTCCTAAACTAAAATTTGTGAAAAATGAATTTATTTTTAGTCTACAGACAAAAGATTATGCCCTGTGGGATGGTCAGCGTGTAATTAGTGAAATGGAGTATGGTCTCAGAGGCGAATTGACCGGTGAGTTTAAATTACATCTAATTGAAGGCTCCAACCACAGTCCTAGGATTCTGCAACCCCTTTGTCAATTATTGCGCCAGCAATAACTAACAAATTTGATTTATCTTTTTTATAAAAAACTGCGGCTTGGCCACTGGCTGGAGCAAAGATTTTTTTATTTGTTCGCACAAGGATTTTATTTTTAATTTTTTTGATTTGGCAAGAAATTAATTGACCACTATTGCGAATTTTAACTAAAGCAGAAAATTTCACCTTTTTTTCCCATGATTTTTGATTCTGTTCTTTAATAAAAACCAAGTTTTTAATTGTAAATTCTTTTTTAAAACAAAGGTTTGTTTTTGCTACTACCAATTGATTAGTTTTTTTCAGTTTATCTATGACAGCTAAAGCAGGAGGTTTGTTTTTGGAGAAGCTAATTGCTTGACTATTTTTTAAAGCTTGATGATCGATATTAAAACCTCGACGTTGGCCTAATGTATAAAAAGCTAGTCCTTGGTGTTTACCAATGATTAAGCCCTGTTGGTCAATGATATCACCTGCTTTTTTTTGTAAATTTTCATTTAAAAATTCTTTTAAATTACTGTCTTTCAAAAAACAGATGTCAAAAGATTCTCGGTCTAAATAATTTAAATTATTTTTTTTAGCAATTTTTTTGACTTCTAATTTTTTTAAGTTACCAAGTGGAAATAAAAGCTGTGTCAATTGTTTTTCTTGAAGTTGATATAAGAAGTAGCTTTGATCTTTATCTTGGTCTTCAGCAGCTGCCAGATAATAAGCATCCGCTTTTTTAATAATTTTGGCATAATGACCAGTGGCCAAATAACTAAAGCCTTGTTCTTTAGCCCAATCAAACAGGTAGCCAAATTTGAGAAGCTTGTTGCAAACAGTGCAAGGATTGGGAGTGTGTCCCTTTTGATAATTGTTTAGTAAATAATCAACCACACATTTTTTCTGTTTTTGGGAGTAATCTAGAGTAATAAATGGAATTTTTAAGGATTGAGCAATTTGTTTAGCTATTTTACTTTCCTGAATAATTCGTTCTTTTTGTTCTTGATTGCGAGCATACAGTTTTAAATAAACTGCACTAACATCAAAATTTTCTTTTTTTAATAAATAAGCAACAGTGCTGGAATCAACTCCTCCGGAAAGAGCAAGTAAAATTTTTTTTGACATAGTTAGAAAATAAAGTTACGTTCAGCCAGAGCTTTAACTCTTTTTTGATAAGCTAATGGGTCATTGGTATAAAATTTGGGTAATAGAGCTTGGTAATTTGGATTCATTTTTTGAGCTTTTGCAATATCCTTAATGGCTAATTTTCCATAATATAGGAGATTGGGATCGTATTGATGATTTTTTAGATATTTTAAAACTTGCTCAAAACCCTCTAGGTAAACAAAGCTTTTGCTGAAGCCTCCTGGCAAACTAGTATCTGTTAGGCCTCTTTTATTTTTTAGAGCATAAGACCAAGATTTTTGAGAATCTTGTAAATATTCGTAAAAAAAAGCGTAGACCGTTTTAAAATCTTTTTTTTGAGCTACTTGAGCACCTAAATATGATAAAGCAGTTTTAAAAATCAATTGTTGTTCGCTGTTTAAATATTGATGAATAACAGCCAATCCTTCTTCGGTACGCAAATGATTGCTAAATCCATAGTGTTTTTTACGACGGTACCAGTCTTGTTTCTCATAATTTTCTTGACGCAGGATATGAGTGCCTATTTCATGATCTAGAGTATTACTTAATTTTTGTTTAGAAAAAGCAATAGGTAGTCTAACTTTAATCGTATTATTTTTGAAATTAACAGCAAATCGACTGGTAAAGTTTTTATCAAAGACTAACCGATATTTTTTATTTAATGAATATTCTGCTAAATATTCCTCAATAATTTGAGATGTAGTTTTAGTGTCTAATTCTTCATTTGAGAATTGGTTTTTTTGAAAAAGGCCTTCTTTTTTAGCCTGTTTAATAATCTTTTTAGCTAAACGAGAGTAGCGCCAACCAGATCTACCATAAAAATTCAAATCGCTTTGTTTTATTGTTGTTTGATATTTAAATTGGGGATTGTAGTTAGTATTATTGGCAAAAAATTTTTCTTTTTCTGCTAATAAATTAACTGGTATTAATTCACTAAGTTTAAGCATTTTGACTATTAGGATCAATTAGAAAACCATCTAAATCTTGGCGACCAAGTTCTAATTTATGTTGGCGATGATTGAGTTTTTTACTAACCAGCATGGTGGTTTTAACAATATGACCCTTTAATTTAAATTTAACTTCCACGACAGGCAAGCTACCCTCTTCTTTTTCCTTTTGAAACCACAATAAATCTTCTAAGTCTAATAAACCCAACTCGCCGGCCAAATTACGAGCAATAGCACTATGAAGTCGCCCGGTATTAATAAAAGCTGAAGTGGAGATGCCTTGTTTTTTTTCACCATATAACACAAGTTCTTCTCGTAAGCTAATCTTAGTAATTTCATCTTTTATTTTAACTCTATTTGAAAAACCACTAGCAAATAGGGCTTGAGCAATTTTTACTCCATGTTCAGGGTTAATGACGTTTAGACCCTCTACCCTTTCTAATCGACGACGCATGCCAGCGCGATTAGCGGCTTGAATTGATAATCCTGGTGTAGCATTAAGCTCAACCACCATTGGACCCTTAGATTTGTGTAAAAAGATATCAATTCCAGAGAAAGCCAGATCTGCTACTTCGCTGGCTTGGACAGCGGTTAATAGCGCCTTGTACCAATTAGGAATAATAATTCCATTTAGTTTTTTTTTGGTTCTTGGTAGGTATTGAATGCTTTGTTTTTTATGAGCAACAGCATGAGTGGTAATACCACTAGCAATATCAATTCCTACAGCAATTGCTCCCTGTGTAACATTGGCACGACCTGCGGATTCTTCAGTTGGCAAGCGCAACATGGCCATAACTGGTACGTTATTAAAGACGATGATTCTGATGTCGGGCGTACCCTTATAAGAGTACTTTAATAGTTTGGGGTGAATTGGAATACGTTCTTCGATAATAACGTTGTGATTGGTGCCGTGAATGCTATATTGTCCAGCCAAAATATTTCTGCAGTGTAATTTGATATCGTCTTCATCCCATTTTTCTCCTAAAACATCTAACCAATACTGATTATTAATTTTATTTCTAAAAGCAATAACACCAGTGCCGGCATGACCATTAGTGGGTTTGATAACAAAATCACCCTCTAGTTTTTGCCAGGCAAAATCATTAATATCTTCATCAGTGCCCAAAATACCATAGATTTCTGCAGAAGGAATATTATTATCGTTTAATAATATTTTAGTGGCATATTTAGAACGAGCGATAGCCTTAGCTTTACGAGAGTTACGACTCACATATAAACTGTTGCGAGCATTGATGCCTAGTAGGTCGCTGGCTGTGGCTTGTTTAGTCATAATTGACTTTTCTTATTCTTCTAGTCCTGAAAAATCATCAGCCATAAATTTCTTAAATTTTTGGGACTGACTTTTGTTACTGAGCAAGTCTTTGAAGCGGAAATATTCAAAGATTCTTAGTCCGGTATAGCGACCGATAGCTAGATTAATAACTGTTACCAGCAAAATGGTTAATTCAGGTTTTAAAATAACAAATTTTCTGACGGTTTCATTATCTACCAATAAAGTGCCAACAATTGCCAATATCAATGTTTCGAAAGTTACGTTGAGAGCCTCTCCTCTGCTAGCAAACATTTGTGTAGTCATAAAGTTTTCAGTAAGCAAAATAATAATAAGCAATGGGAAGATGCTTACATTAAGCACTAAATCAATTTTGAATAAAGAACCAACAATCAATAAAAATAATATTGACATCGAAACAATGAGTAGGAGCATAGCTGTTTTTGGCAAGAGTGGCATTTTTAAAAACTTCACTAGATATCTAGCTAAAGTCGCTGACAAAAGTACAGCTAAAAACAAAATAATACCAGCTAGCAGACCAGTAGATACAAAAGCTACTGATAAAACTGCTGGGATATAAATGCCAAAACCTTTAAAACCAATTACATGTCTAGCTAAGGCTACAATCGAAGCAATTACTGGAAAAATTAGCATAATTACTACCAAACTAGTTGGTAGTCCTTGAGCAACAGCAAGACGGATAGCTTTTTGTAGAAAATTAGTTGGACTAAGTGGACCAATAGGATTTTCATCTAAATGCGCCGCCAAAACACTTTTTTGTCTACCTGTGGTTTCAGTAATGTCTTCGTCAGTTTTTTGTTGAATTTTTTCTACTATTTCTGCTGATGGGGAGGATAATTTAACACTATCGCTTGCTTCTGCTTCCTCAGTTGCTTCTTCAATCATCTCTAAATTTTCCAAATCGTCCCCTTCAAATTGAATAGGATTAATGGTTTGAGCGTAAATTTTTTGTTGTTTTTGATTTGGCCAAAAAGCCAGAGCAAGAAAGGAAAAAATAAAAAGTAATAAATAAGTAGGTAAGATTTTTTTAAAATTCATAATGGTTCGTGTTACAACTTTACAAGATGAAATTAATAGTTCTTTGACAAAAACTAATTAGGCTGGAAACTAAAAGCAGACTAAAAAATTGATTTAGTCGTAAACCAAAGACAATCATTGGGGCAATATTAAAACCTGGTACAAAATAAGTAGCCAGCCAAAGGATAAAAACACTAATGACCATGGAAAATAAGCCGAGAGTGACTATATTAATAGGTAAAAAAAGAAGTTTTAAAATTGGTTTAACAATTTTTTCGAGAATGGTCAGAACGATAGCGGCTAAAATAAGAGTAAAATAACTACTATAGCCAACGTTGGGTAAAGCCCAGGCTAAAATAGCAATGGTGGTGATTAATACAATAATTGGTTTAAGTATTTTCATAAAATAGCTCTATATTTAGCTTTTCTTCTTGTTATTGTAAAAGATTTTGCTCCCTTAGTCTAGTATGCTGCTTTTTGGCGAAACGATGGGCCTCATTTCTTAAACGAACAACTAGGTGAAGAGTTGGATGGTTGCTGGGCAACTTGATTTCAATGCTTTGCCACTTGTTATTGGGTTCTTCTTGATTTTTTGGACGAAGTAAAACTAACCGATCTGGATTTTTAACTACAGATACAATTGGACAATTAAAAAACTGAGGATTTTTTTGCCAACTACGCTGGGCACTGCGTAGTTGTCCTTTACCTCCATCAATGACTATTAGATCTGGTCTACCCCACTCTGGGTGTTTTTGCCTGCGCAATAGTGCTTCTTGCAACATAGCATAGTCGTTAGGAGTGGCCTGTTGACGAATTTTAAAGAACTTATACTCACTTTTTTCAGGCTGACCATCAATAAAACAAACCATGGAAACAGTAGCTTGTTGTCCTTGAGTATTGCTAACGTCATAAGCTTCTATGCGTTGAAAACGATATCTTAAGTCAACTATGCCCTGCTGATGCATAATTTGGCGCAAGTGCACCAATGCTTCTTCTTGGATTTTTTTGGTTAAATTGGGTAAGATTAAATCAGGTTTTAAACGATACTGTTCTTGAGTAATTTCATTGATTAAATCAATTTTATTTTTAATTTTTTGTGCTTCTTCAAATTTTTCATTTTTTGCCAAATTTTTCATTTTTTGAGTCAATTCTTTAATCAAATTTTTATTTTGACCACGAAGAAATAATATTAATTGTTTAATATTATTTTGGTAGGATGATGAATCAATTTTATTGCAACAAGCTCCAGGACAAAGCTCTAGATGATAATAAAGGCAAGCTTTATTTTCTTTTTTGTTTTTTTTATTACACCAAGGAAAGATTGGTCTAGCTATTTTTAATAATTCATCAACTTT
Organism: uncultured Pseudomonadales bacterium; assembly: GCA_964464985.1. Taxonomy (GTDB): domain Bacteria; phylum Patescibacteriota; class Microgenomatia; order UBA1400; family PJMF01; genus JAAZKO01. The sequence goes on from CAYXJQ010000020.1 coordinate 14,038, forward strand.
ATAACTACTAGCAAAGGGGCCTAAAATAGCCATGGATTTTTGAAACTGTTTCTTTTTTAAGTCAGTTTTTCGCAGTCGCAATAATTTTGGATAATCTTCTTTAGTAAAAAAAAGATAAAGTCGAGACTTATCGTCTTTGAGTAGACTGTTGTAAAAAGGCTGATGAGCTCTAATTAATTCTGCCTCAATCAGTAGAGCTTGAAGTTCGCTTTTTAGAACCTGAGTTCTGACTGTCTTGGCCTTTTTGACTAATTGTTGGATCTTGGCTGAGAGCTGAGGATAGCGAGTGTAACTCTTGATTCTTTTCTTCAAGTTTTTGGCTTTGCCGACGTAAAGTACTTGTGAGTCTGCGTCCAAAAAGGAATAAACTCCCGGCTGCGAGGGCAAGGACGACAAGTCCTGCGCCCAGGAAAAGTATTCTTTCTGGGTTTTCAATAGTGATTTTTCCGAACCCCTTGACTTCGACTTCATGATTAAAAATTTCTCCTTTTTGTAATTGAATGTTGAGATTTAATTTTGATTTCTTGCTAAGAAAACCATCTTTATTATAAACGCTTAAAGGAATTTCTAAATTTTGAAAAGGAGCGATTAAGTTTGGCCAGTCTTCTTCTTGGGTAACAATTAATTCGTCGCTTGTAAAAGTAAATTTAGCAAAATACCAAACTTGTCCTGTTGGATTGCTAAGAACTAAAGAATATTTTCCCGGAATATCAAAATTTAATAGTCGTTGTTCTTTTAATTCAATGTTAATTTCTGGCTGAATGTTTGGAAAATCATTCTGACTAAATTCAACATAGATCTTTTTTTCCTGAGCTTCTTTTTCGCTCAAATAAGAACCAGCTGGGTAAGGTAAAACACTAGAAACACCATTAATTGCAAAAGTAATATGATTAAGATCGAATTTAGAAAAATAATCAATTCCACCGGTGGTGTTTTGCCAGGTTGGATCAATTTCCTGCCAGCTATTGTTTTCGAAGTTATAAAATGCTGGCCAAGCATGTAATACATCACCAACCACACTAATTGGCCTCAATTCTTCATTACTACTATAGGCATAACCAACAATTCTTTTAGCTGGAATTTGTTTAATCCTCGCCAAGGTAACAAATAGATCTGTAAATTCTTGACAGGTAGCAAAAATTCTATTTTCTGGTAAGAAGCCATTAGCAGCGCCTAGGCGATAAAATTGTGCGTTCAGATTTTCTTCTGTATACTCAAGATTTTCTACTACAAACTGATTAATATCACTAGCACTGTTTAATGTCGAAGCGGCTTCTTTTAAATCTGGGCTATCTATTTCCCAAAATTTTTGAGCAGTGAGGTGAGCTGGTAAAACTAGAGCTGGTTTAATACCAGAATCTGCCTCTAGTCTTAATAAAATTTGGGCTAAAAGTTCAACTTTAAAAGAATTATTGGCTGGAATTTCATAGGTAGCTATAAAATTACCATCAAGATCTACTTTAATATTTTTCGGTAAAGGATCTAATTGGTGATAGTGAATTTTTTGTTTAGGGGTTTCAGGAGGTAAAGTGATCTGAGTAAGAGCGTTTTGACTATTTGGATTATCCAAATAATAACTCAGTTTCAGGTCAAAAACTTGTTCTTCGCCAAAGATGGCGCTAACTGCTTGTCCCTCAAGTTTGTCATAGTGAAAAGTATCAAAATCTCCAGCTTGTTTAATGGTAAAATCACTGGGACTAATTCGATTGGCAGGACCAAAAATATTCGGTATTACTAAATTTAGTCGATATTGATCATATTGCTCTGGATCTGCTAAAGCAGGAATGTTGACTTCTAAAATTTTGCCACTAATATTGGCAATATCACTATCAAGATAGCTAATGATTAATTCTCGGCTTTTTCCTTCTCCCAGTATCTGTTCTTCGAAAGTTACACCAATACTAGTTTGACCAGTTAGTTTGCTGACCTGTGGCTCCAGCGAACTTCCATTGTCAGTCACTCTGATATTTTCGAGATTGGTAGAGCTGACAATAATTCCATACTTGTTGATAAAATATTCAGGAGTGAGGTTGCGAATAGTAAATTTTTGAGTTACCAGCGTTTTACCATTAGCATTTACTTTATAAGTGCTGTTTAGATTGATCGTAAAATTTTTATCTTTGTCAGCTGCAAAAACTGGTTGAGTAAATAAATAACTAGTAAAAAGAATGCTTAAAAACAATAAGCTTATAAACAAAAATTTTTTTTTGGAGATTATTCTACTAAATAATTTACTAACAAACATTAAATTAATTGTAGCTGAAAAATTAGTTTGAAGCTAATTCGGCTTTTAAATATTCAGCAGTTAAAGAGTGTTTTTTTTGACTGAGTTGCTCAACTGTGCCTGTGGCAAGTACTTCTCCACCAGCCTCTCCACCCTCAGGCCCAAGATCGATAATCCAATCAGCGTTTTTAATAACATCTAGATTGTGTTCAATAACAATAATTGTATTATCTTGTTTAACTAATTTATGTAAGACATTGAGTAATTTTTGAATGTCAGCAAAGTGCAAACCAGTAGTGGGTTCATCTAATAAATAAACAGTATGATCGTGACTTTTAATACTTAATTCTTTGGCTAATTTTACTCGCTGAGCTTCACCACCACTTAGAGTTGGAGCGCTTTGGCCAAGTTTTAAATAACCTAAGCCAACTGCTTGAAGAGTGGCAAGTTTGTGGCGAATTAATGAATGATTTTTAAAGAATTTGTGTACTTCATCAATGGTTAGATCTAAAACTTCGGCGATATTTTTTTCTTGATAATGTACTTGTAGGGTTTCTTTGTTATAGCGTTGGCCGTGACAAACATCACATTTTACATAAACATCTGGCAAAAATTGCATCTCGATTTTAATCTGTCCTTCACCCTGACAAGCTTCGCAACGACCACCTTTAACATTAAAACTAAAGCGACCAACCTTGTAGGCTCGTATTTGAGCGTCTTTAGTATTGGCGAAAACTTTCCGAATATAATCAAAGGTTTTAGTATAGGTAGCGGGATTGGAACGAGGGGTTTTGCCAATTGGACTTTGATCAATTAAACTCAAGCGCTTAACCTTTTCTGGAACAATTAATTGTTCAATTTTTGCTAAGTGACCATCATAGCTCTTATCCAAATATTTAGCTAAGTGATTGTGTAAAACATTGTCTAGAAGGGTTGATTTGCCTGATCCCGAAACACCAGTAATGCAGGTGAAAGTATTGAGTGGAAAATCGACATCAATTTGTTTGAGGTTATGATGAGCTGCTCCACGAAATGAAATTTTTGAGCGCTCAAAAACATTGGCTACTGTGGCCTCTGGATCAATTATTTGTCTTTGAGATTTCTGATCTTGACGTACAATTTTTTTCTGGCGTGATAAATATTGAGCTGTTAGGGTTTTTTCTTTAAGCAATTCTTGATAGCTGCCAGTAAAGACGATTTTGCCACCCTCTTGGCCAGCTAAAGGTCCAAAATCAACAATAAAGTCAGCGGCAGCCATAATATCACGATCGTGTTCGACCACAATTACTGTGTTACCTTTGTCACGTAGTTCTTGTAGGGTCTTAATGAGGCGATGATTATCGCGCTGATGTAAGCCAATCGTTGGTTCATCCAGAATATAGAGTACGCCGGTTAATCCAGTACCAATTTGTGAAGCTAAACGAATTCGCTGAGCTTCTCCTCCAGCTAAGCTTCCTGCTTCTCTTGAGATAGTTAAATAATTAAGGCCAACTGCACTCAAAAAATGTAAACGACTGTGGATTTCCTTAAGAATTGATTCGGCGATGCTGACCTCCTTTTGACTGAGAATTTTTTCTTGATTTTTTTGTAGTTTAGCAATCCATTCTAAAGCCTGATCTATGGTTAATTGGCTGATTTCAGCAATGTTTTTTTCATCAATATGAACTGATAAAGCCTCTGCCTTTAAGCGCTTACCCTTACAACTAGGACAGGTTTCCTTGTGCATAAATGAGGCAATTTCTTTACGAATATATTCACTATCGGTCTCTCCATAACGTCGTTCTAGATTGTTAACAAAACCTTCAAATTTAGTTTCAAAACTAGTTTCATGACCAAAGCGATTTTCTCCAACTACTTCAAAAATTTTGTCGCTACCATAAAGTAAAGTTTGTTGAAATTTTTCGTCCATATCTTCCCAGGTGGTTTTGCGAAAATCATAATTTTCTGCTTCAACAACTTGTTTAACTAAACGAGAAAACCAGGTGTCATTACTCATTGTTCGGGCAAAGGGAATTACTGCTCCCTCACTAAGAGTTAAACCTGGAGCTATGATTTTTTGCTGATTTATTTTTAAAATAGATCCTAAGCCATTACAGGTTTCACAAGCACCCTCTGGAGCATTAAAGGAAAACAATCTTGGTTCTAATTCTTTCAGTGAAACGCCACAATCACTACAAGCTAGATTTTCACTAAATAGTTGCTCGCTAGTTTTTTGTGGACGTTCTGGAAAATCAAAACCAGCATCCTCAACCCAGACTAGTAAAACTAAACCGTCAGCTAAACGTAGCGCATCTTCTACGGATTGGTTGAGGCGCGA
>CAYXJQ010000021.1:0-2340 GCA_964464985.1 uncultured Pseudomonadales bacterium
CTGTGGCTGATTTTTTCCAGGCTAAGACCAGATTAAAAAGTTCTTAAAAAAATAAGTTCAAATATATTTTAAATTGATATATCAATCTAAATCCCTCAAGAAGCTCGTTAAACGTCCAAAATCGGCTCTTTCCAGTTTTTTCGAACAATCCATCATTGAAAATCGAGATATAATAGCCGATATGCAAAAAAAGACATTATTTTTAGCTAAACCACAAATGCTTTATCACGAAGCCTTCATTGAAGCGGTAAAAGAGCTACAAGCATTGGAACACGATCGCTACTACGTAGAAAAAAATTTAAATGTTAAGAATTTGACACAAAAAGAATATTTTGCAGCTTATTTAAAAGATTTGGCTCAGCAAGAAGCAGGAATTAATTTGCCAGCCAAACGAGTTGCTCAAACTGTTTATTGGTTAATGGAGAGACAAGTTGATGGTCAAGTATCTTGTTTAGGTCGAGTGGCTATTCGTCATCAATTAACTGAACATCTCAGTAAAATTGGCGGTCACATTGGCTATGTAATCAGGCCAAGAGCGCGTCGTCAAGGTTATGGCTCTAGGCTTTTGGCTTTAGCACTAGATAAGATTAATCAAGGACAACCAAAAATAGATGGTAAACAAGTTCTACTCACTTGTGACGAAACAAACTTGGGTTCAAAAAAAATTATTGAGAAAAACGGCGGTGTTTTTAGCTCTTATACCAAGCAGGAGACCCCTTTACCTCGAAAACTACTTTATTGGATAAAGCTGAATAGCTAAAAAATAGAGCAGTCTGCCCTATTAATATTGATTCTCCAGAGGTAAACATCAATTTTACTCGAGTAATTATATTTATATTTTTCGTTCAAAGAGCTAAGAGCTACTAGTGGTCAAATACTCTAGTTTATTGTAGATTGAGGGTATGGCAGCTAATCGAAAAAAAACTAAAGCTAAGGATGAAAACAAGCTAAAAAACATTGTTCGTAGTTTAAGTACAGACCCAGATCAGGCTCTTTTAGCTTTTCTTGAAGCATTGGAAGTTGAAAAAAATTTAAGCCGTTTAACTATTCGTAATTATAGTCATTACTTGAGGCGTTTTAATAGTTGGTTTAAGGATCAGGGTGCGACCGATTTGACCCAGTTAAATCAAGATTCACTGCGAGCCTATCGTGTTTATTTAGCTCGTTACAGTGATGAGCAAGGTCGAACTTTATCTAAAAAAACTCAAAGTTATCATGTTATTGCTCTACGTTCTTGGTTTAAATGGTTAATTAAGAATGATTTTGAAGTCCTTCATCCAGAAAAAATTGATTTACCTAAGGCTGAATCAACCCATATGAGCTTTGTAAATATAGAAGAAGTTGAGCGCTTATTGAGTCAGCCTGAGTTGAGTAGCAAAACGGGCTTGCGAGATCGAGCTATTTTGGAAGTCCTCTTCTCTACCGGCTTGCGGGTTAGTGAATTGGTTGGTTTAAATCGTGATCAAATTGATTTAAAAAGGCGCGAGTTTGGAGTGATTGGTAAGGGGCGTCGACCACGGGTGGTTTTTCTTAGTGAGCGAGCAGCTGATTGGTTGGGTCGTTGGTTGGCTTCTCGTGAAGATAACTGGCAGCCAATTTTTATTCGTATGTCTGGGAAAAAAGTTCACCCCGCTTTTGATGGTGAAGAAATGAGATTAAGCAGCAGAAGCGTACAACGTTTGGTAGATAAGTACTCTAGAAAAGCACATTTAACTGTTAAACTTTCTCCACACGGTATTCGTCATAGTTTTGCAACAGATTTATTGATTAATGGTGCTAATTTACGAGATGTTCAAGAAATTTTGGGACACAAAAATATTGCCACTACCCAGATTTATACTCATGTTACTAAATCTCAATTAAAGAAAGTTTATGACAAGCGTCATTCGAAGCTTGAATAGCTTAGGGCCCTGAATTTTATTTACTCGAGTTAAACATCCTTTTTCTTAAAAAAATTATTTGAAGTTTTAAATAAGACATATAAAAAATGTGTGCAAAAAAGTTTGATTCATCAGTCAATAGGCTAAAAGTGTCATTTTAGCAGAGTTTATTGTTGTTTGCTAAAGGCTGATAAGGTTTTGAGAGATAAAAAACAAGACAAAGTTAATTTTTTATCTTCCAAAAAATAGACTTTCTTGAGTGCTTTTTGGCTTAATAACTTTCTTAAGATCAAATGTTTTTTAAAGAAATAAGTTTTTTAGTTTTTTATTGTAAAAACAAGCTTTTTTCTTTATTTGAGAAACACAGTCAAAATATATTTTTTAGTATTTAAATATATATTAAGTTATCAAAAACAATCATTTATCTTTTTTAACTATATAAAATTATTTTTAAATATAT
>CAYXJQ010000022.1:0-5380 GCA_964464985.1 uncultured Pseudomonadales bacterium
CAAACTTAGCTCAAAGAGATCAAAAAATATCATCAGTAAAAAAGTTATTCTTGTTTTTCCGCAAAGTCTTTCACAAAATTGCTAGTTGTGAATTTACTCAAAAGTGTTGTACTATGTGAAGTAATATCTAAATATATGCTTTTTATCTGGGTCGTCTACTTGAGTAAAAAGTTTTTTTAATAAGCTCTTTAAGTCTAAAAACTAGCCTTCGGGTTTAAAATAATGGGGAAAACTCAAATACTGTTATTTTGGGACTAATTTATATTATTGAATTTATTACAACAATGAAGAAAAATACTCGAAAAATACTCTTGCTTTTATATCCAGCCGAAAATGATCTCCAGAATAATCCAGGCGAAAAACCAATGCTTAGTTTTAGGCAGCTTCGTTTCTTACTACCCGGATTATCTATGGCTGGTTTAAAGTCTTTATTATTTTATTTAGAGAAAAATGAATACTTATTTAAGCAACAGCTAAATGAAGAAGTTTTCTATAGCTTGACAAACTATGGCAGTGACGAGCTGGAACGGCAATTTCCGGCTCTTTCTATTGCGCGTCGACAATGGAGTGGTCAATGGACAATGATTGTCTTTTTACAATCGATCAAATCTGATCAAAACTTTCGTTATCTAAGAACTTTTCTTTTAAAGAATGGTTGTCTTGCTTTGACGCGTGGAATTTTCCTTTTTCCTGGTCAATTAAGTGATTTGGTCTTAGCCGAGTTGAATAATCGCTACCGACAAGGGGTAATGGTCTATCAACTAGGAAATTGCATAATTGGAGAAGAACGCATTATTATAGGACAAAAAATTTCATTAGCTGATAGTTTAAAAATTTACTCTAGTATTAGCAGAGAGTTGGACGAACTGATAGAGATTACAGCGCCAATAAAAAAATTAAAAGATCAGCATAAACTGACTTTTTATTCGATTTTTGATCGGTTTGAAACTTTTTTGCTGGAAGACAGTGGCCTAATTAAGCACTACTATCCTCAAGTAGAAGGACCCCTATCTATACTAACTAAATTACAAAAAGTGTTGAAAATATAGGATTTTTGGGTTTAATTTGCTTAATTAATTTTTTTCTGTCTGGTATTTATCTGGAGAAAATCTAAAAAAACAACTGTATAGCAGCTATTTTTAGTCTATATTCGTTATATCTTTGGTGTAATTTATTTTTAGTTTTATAATTTTGGGTAGTTTATTTTTTTTCATTACCCAAAACAGATTGATCGATTAGGATATACTTATAATACCGAAAAGGCTAGTTGCGTTAATCTGATTTTAAGATCATGCAATAATTATACGGTAATTATGCGTTAATAAAGTTTTGTGTCTTTATTATATTAGTTCGTTAAAAATTCGTGTTTATTTATCTTTTTTAGTGACAATTTTGGGTCTAATTTTTGCTTGTTTTTTATTTGTTTAAAAATAAGGCTTCGTTGATTCTTCGTTTGTATTATTTATATTTTTCACTGTTTTTTATCCACTCTCTTTTAGATTGTTATAGGATTTAGTTATAGCGCTCTTCCCAAACTTTGCTTTTGCGCTAAAATAGGCATATGGCAAAAATTGAATACAACCATCAAGAAGTGGAGCAGCGCTGGTTGGAACACTGGAATAAACTAACCCTTTTCCAGGACACTCGATTAGATTTAAGTTCAGAAGAAATTAACAACAAGAGTTATTTGCTCTTTGCTTTTGCTTATCCTAGCGGTTCTGGTTTGCATGTTGGTCATGTAGAGTCAAAAACTGCTCTTGATATTTTGGCTCGTTACCAGAGGATGAACGGTCAAGCGGTCTATTTTCCGGTTGGTTGGGACGCCTTTGGTTTGCCAGCTGAAAATTATGCCATTAGTACTGGCATCCATCCTCGCGAAACAACCAAGTCAGCTATTAATACATTTAGGGCACAAATTAAACGTTTAGCAATTTCTTACGATTTCAGCAATGAGTTGGCCACCAATCATCCAGAGTATTATCGTTGGACGCAATGGTTGTTTTTACAATTATATAAGGAAGGTTTGGCTTATCAAGAACAAGGCAAGGTTAATTGGTGTACTAGTTGCCAGACTGTTTTAGCTAATGAGCAAGTCGTTGAGGGTTTGTGTGAGCGCTGTGAGAGTGAGGTAGTGCAAAAAGACTTAAAACAGTGGTTTTTTAAAATTAAAAAATATCAAGATGAATTAATCAGTGGCTTAGAGGGTCTTGATTGGCCTCAGGCTACTAAGCAACAACAGTTAAATTGGATTGGTCGACATGAAGGGGTTAATATTTCTTATCCAGTTTTTGCTTTTGGAGAGAAAAATGAGAACGATGCAGTCGAGAGTGAAGCTGTTGCCGAAATAACTTGTTTCACTAGTCGGCCAGATACTAATTTTGGAGCAACTTTTGTGGTGCTGGCTCCCGAGCATGAATTTGCCAAACAAGTGGCTGCTGAGAAACCAGAGGTAGCTGAGTATTTAGCAAAAGCGGAGAAAAAAACAGAGCTTGAGCGCCAACAGGAAGGTAAACAAAAAAGTGGAGCTTTTACTGGTTACTATGCCTTTAATCGACTAACTGGTCGCCAGATGCCAATCTGGGTGGCCGATTTTGTTTTGGCTAATTATGGGACAGGAGCGGTAGTGGGAGTTCCCGGTCACGATAAGCGTGATTTTGAATTTGTGGAATTTGTTAATCGTCAGCATCCAGATCAGAAATTGGAAGTGATACGGGTGGTAGCTGGGCCTGATGGTAATCAAGAAAAGATTGATCAATTAGATCAAGTTTATGATGGAGAAGGAGAAATTATTAATTCTGGTTTTCTTAACGCCTTGTCTGTTGAGAAAGCTATTGAAAAAATTACAGATTATCTAGAGGAAAAGGGTTACGGTCAGCGAGTAGTGAATTATAGGTTACGCGATTGGTTAATTTCTCGACAACGTTATTGGGGAACACCGATCCCTATTGTTTATGACCCAGAAGGGAAAGCTCATCCAGTCAAAGAAGAACATTTGCCATGGACCTTGCCTGACGATGTTGATTTTAAGCCAACTGGTGAATCACCGCTCAAATCTTCAAAAGAATTTAAAGAGCGAGTAGAGCGTTTGTACGGTCAAGGCTGGACTCCAGAATATGACACTATGGACACTTTTGTTGATTCGAGTTGGTATTTTTTGCGCTATTGTGACAGTCGCAATCAAGAAGTTTTTGCTCGACCAGAACGCCTCAAGAAGTGGTTGCCGGTCGATCTTTATTTAATTGGTCCTGAACATATAGTTTTACATCTCTTATATTCTCGCTTTTTCACTAAGTTTCTAAGAGATCAGGGGTATTTAGATGCCGATGAGCCCTTTGCTAAGATGCGTCATCAGGGGATGATTTTGGGTCCAGATGGTAAAAAAATGAGCAAGAGCAAAGGCAATGTTATTAATCCAGATGAAATAATTAAAAAGCATGGTGCAGACACCTTACGGGTTTATGAAATGTTTATGGGTCCACTGGAGGCTGATAAGCCTTGGGATGATCGAGCGGTGGCTGGAGTAGCACGCTTTTTGCGTAAATTTTATCGACTTAGTGTGGAGGAAATTGAGGCGATAGCTCAACTCAGGAGTGAGAGTTCTTTAGACGAGAGATCGGCCTTGTTGCAAAAATTACACCAGACTATTAAAAAGCTGAATGATGATTTACCCAAGCTTAAATTTAACACGGCTATTGCTATGTTAATGGAATTGACCAACCTATGGGAAAAAGCTAGTTTAGCTAGGAAAAAATTGGCAATTGAGGAGCAAGGTTTGCTGTTTACTGCTCAGGAACTATTGAAGTTATTGGCTGTTTTGGCCCCTCTAGCACCTTTTTTAACCGAGGAATTATATAGCCAGACTAAATATGCTTGGCAGAATATTACTGATCAGACCCTTGGTGAAGTAAAATGCGAGACAAATGAGGCGCGAGCGCGTCGTCAAACATTAGAAAGCCTAGAGTTTGCCGAGTCAATTCATTTGACTAAGTGGCCTAGTTTTGATCCGGCGCTCGCGCAAAGTCAGCAGATAACTCTAGCAATCCAAGTTAATGGCAAAGTTCGAGCTGAGTTAACTCTAGATCACGATTTAATTAATGATCAAGCTGAAGTTTTATCCAGAGCTAAGGCTTTACCAGCTTTAAATAAATGGTTGGCTGATCGAGAGATTGTCAAGGAAATTTATATTCCCGGCAAAATTATTAGTTTTGTTGTTTCTTAGAACATTTTGTAATTGTCAGTTGTTTGTCAACTTAATGTTTAATAATTTGTTTAATGATAATTAAACATTTATCTAGGCGTCTTTTTCTACTCATTTTCCGTTTTTTACCATTTTGTTTGATAATTATAGCTCTCAGTCTGGCTTGGCCGGCTCTCGAATCCTTGCGAGCTTCAGCGGAGAGTTTAGAGTGTTATTGTCCTAGCTGCCCTGAAAACTTACTAACAGAGTCAGGCTTGCAAAAATTAGGTCGAATCAAGGTTGAAATCGCTGGGGCAGTAAATAAGCCAGGAATTTATGAACTTGATTTAGGGCAAAGAAGAGCTGATTTACTAAAGTTAGCTGATGGTATAAATGGCGAGGCATCTCTAGTGTTTATGGCTAAAACCTTCAATCTCAGCAGCACCTTAAATGATGGGGAAAAGATATATATTCCTTATGCTTGGGAGGAAGAATGGCAATTGGCGCCTCTAACAAGCACGGGGGTCTCATCGGAAGTAAGTAGTGGGGCGCCAGCCAGCGACAACTTATCTAACGATGTTAATTTGAAATTAATTTCAATTAATACCGCCAGTGCCAAGGAATTGGAAACATTGCCTGGAGTAGGTGAAAAACGAGCCAGTGATATCATGGCAAATCGTCCCTTTAACAGTCTCAATGAGTTAGTAAGTGGGGGAGTAATTAGCCAAAACATTTTTGATTCGATTAAAGAATTAATTACTTTATGAGAGGGCAACAAAGGAGATTTAGTTCGGAAGGATTTTTAAGTAAATTTAGCTAGATTATTATAAGTCGTTGATACTCTCAATGAGATACTAATGAGCTTAGCAAAGATGTTAGTTGATTGCTAAAAAATAACTAATTTGAGAGTTAATGGGCAACGAACAGGGGAATAATAAGATTTTTGACTTTAATATTACTTTTTAGATCAGTTATTTGTATGACTTATAAGAGAATTAATAAAATAAAAAGAGTATTTTTGATATTATTTACCATATTTATATTATTGCATAATTTTAAAGTTATATTTTTCACCCGAAACTGGCCATTTTTCTCGATTAGTAAACACAAACAGGATAATTTTTTCTTAAATAACTATAAAACCAAAAGAATAGCGAAAATAGCTATTTTAAATATCAAGAATTACTATAAAAACACTTATTT
>CAYXJQ010000023.1:0-7102 GCA_964464985.1 uncultured Pseudomonadales bacterium
ATTAAAAATAAATCTCTTAATTTTTGATTTTTAAAATATTTTATAAAATCTTTGAACTTAAATATTTCCGAAAAAACTTTTAGTTGGGCTTTATTTAGAGCTTTACGCTTCACTGTTTCTTTTAATAAGAAAACAGTCATTAACATCGTTAAACCTGATAAACCAGCAGCTAAAAAAGCCGGTAGAGAATAAGAAAAACGTTCAGCCAAAAAACCTCCAAGTGCCGGCCCCACTAAAAAACCAAAACCAAAAGCAATGCCCCTAATACCCATAGCTACTGTTCTATCTTCTTTACTAGAAATATCACTCAAATAAGCTTGTGCAATTACAAAATTACTACCAAAGAGTCCATCGATAATTCTAGATAAGATCAAAATCCAAACAGAATTAGCCAAGCCAAAAACTAAAAAGCTAATTGCTGTCATTAGTTGTGAAAAAAGCAACAAAGGCTTACGACCATAAATATCTGATAGTTTTCCCATAACTGGAGACATAAAAAATTGAAAGAAAGAAAAAACAGCCAATATGAAAGATATTTGAAGTGGGTTTGCTCCCAATTCTTGAGCATAGAAGGGTAGAAAGGGCAAAATAAGAGAAAAACCAAGAACCTCAGTTACTTTGATTAAAAACAGGGTTAGATAGTCTTTTCTCAACAATAATTTCATTATTTACTTAAATTAAGCTGTGAACTTGTCTTACTTTAATACAAGAGAAGACGAAAAGCCAATTTTACCAAAAAAAAGCTCTTTCATCAAAGTTTAATATCTCTATAAACTTAATTAATTTGATTATAAACTATCAAAATATATCAAAATAATACAAGATATATCAATTAAAAGCTTTTTTATCTATATTTAGCAGAGTTCTTTATTGACTGCTAAAAAAATCAAGCCAATAAGTCATTAAGCCTATTAAAGCTTGGAGCTAGCGGTTGTTTGTGACTATGATATACTAATAAACCTCAGTTTAAGATTATGAAAAAAAACACTTTAATTTTTATTGCTACTAGCACATTTTTGGGCTTAGCTCTAATTTTTAGCCTCAATAACGCTAAACCAAATTCTCAAAATTTAGATGATATTAACAACATTCCTGAAATAGAAATTGACGATCTTGAACAGCAAGTAGTATCAAATAAAAAACAAGAACAGGACTACAGTATGCCAGCCACCCTTTCTGCTAATAAAACTTTAGCTAAACCCCAAATGCTTATAGATTCAAACAAAAACTACTCAGTTACACTTAATACAGAGCAAGGATCAATAGTTATTCAACTAGATACCAAAAACACGCCTATTACTAGCAATAATTTTGTATACCTGGCCCAACAGGGTTTTTATGATGGAACTATTTTTCATCGCATAATTGATGGTTTCATGATACAAGGTGGTGATCCTCGTGGTGACGGTACTGGCTCTCCAGGATATCGATTTGATGATGAGGATTTTACTGGTGAATATCAACGCGGCACTGTTGCTATGGCTAATTCTGGACCCAACACCAATGGTAGTCAATTCTTTATCATGCACCAAGATTTTAATCTGCCCAAAAATTACATTATTTTTGGCCAAGTTGTTGAAGGCATAGAAGTAGTTGATGCTATTGCTACAGCTCCTGTAACAATGAGTCTTTCTGGAGAAAGATCTCGGCCAGTTGAACCAGTTATGGTAGAATCAGTAGTAGTAATTACTGATTAATGGGCAAAAAAGAAAAAAAAGTCCAGCAACCATCTTTGCTAAATTGGAACAAAAAACAAAGTGAGCAAATAAGTAAGGACAGTGATCTAGAGTCTATAATTCCGGCTCAGGAACCTCGCGGTCATACAAGAATTTCAAAAACTATAAATCAGGCTTTTAATGGTCATGAAAGCAAAGAAAGAAAGTTATATTCTTTCCCACCTGGAACTCCAATTTTTTTAGAAAATCAAGGGGGAGTTCTTTATGCTGAAAGAGAGTTTATAGCGGAAAGAATTAATGGTAGGATTAGAAATTATAGCGCTTTTAAACTTACAGCCAACACCTTAGTCTATCGTCAACGAGGCTGGGAGGATAAAAAATACTTCCACCTCCATGCCGAAGACAGAGCTGGTCTCTCAACTTCTAGCCAAGGTTATCGCCCCAAAAAACTTAAATAAATTGTCTAATAGCCTTTTCTAAATTTTGCTCTAGAGGAAACTGCTCTAGTAGGCTTTTTTCTTTTAATCGTTCTAATTCTTGGTGGTAAGCTAATCTTTCTTGATCATGATAAAACAAACCTAATTCTATAACATCTTTTTTTAACACTTGTTTTGTGGCCATCGCTTGATTGTTTAAGTCATAATTAGCTTTTAGCATTTGCGTATTTTCCATATACCACTTGTTATCTTGATCCTTATTAAAAGTTGGGCAGGGTTGTAAAACATCAACTAAAGAAAAACCTTCATGATTAATAGCTTGTTTGATTAATTCAACCAACTCTTGAACTTGACCAGCGAAAGCTCTGGCTACAAAACTTGCATTGGCACTAATCGCCAAAGCTAGAGGGTTAATTGCTTCTTCAATTACTCCTTGAGGAGTAGATTTAGCTTTTGTACCCTTTTTACTTGATGGTGATACTTGTCCAGTAGTTAAACTATAACGCTCATTATTATGTACTAAAACACTAATATCATGATTACCTCTAGCTGCCGCCAACAAATGATTCAAACCTTCTCCATATAAATCACCGTCACCACCAGTAACAATTACTTTCAATCGATGATTAGCTAATTTGATACCAATAGCGTTACTAATTGCTCGACCATGCAGGGCATGAAAACCATTAATTTTGATAAAATCAGCCATATTACCACTACAACCTATACCAAAAACCAACACTACTTCAGATAAATCTAAATTCATTTCTACTAAAGCCCTTTTAAGTGCAGTTAAGATACTAAAATTACCACATCCTGGACACCAAGTGGGTGAAATGGGTGATAGTAGATCTTGATTTTGAATGGACATAATATTATTTAACTTGATAAGCATTATCTAAATAACCTTCTTTCAACCATTGAAATAGGTCTTCTGCATAAAAAGGCCGGCCATCATAGCGCAACAAGCTTTTAATGTCTTGTAATTGACTATTGGCTCTAATTAAGTTTGCAAGCTGAGCGGTAGCATTCCCTTCAATCGTGAAGACTTCTTGACTGCCTTCATTAATTTTTTGCCAATCACAAAGACCATCAAAATCTTTAGTTAAAAATGGGGCTACGCAGGGAAGGTGAATAACTGCTGGTAACTCAGCAGCTTCATTTTTTGCCATTTTTAATAACTCTTGCAAAACATTGATGGTTGAACCAAAACTAATTAGAATTTTCTTGGCTTCTTGTAGTTTTGCTCCAAAAACAATTGGTTTGGGTAATTCAGGCAATAAGCTTTCTAATTTTCGCAAGCGCTTGTCCATAGCTTGTTTGGCAACACTAGATTCTTCTGTGGCAAAACCTTCTTGATTGTGCTCATAAGAATTTGTTAAGTGTGTTACAGAATCTAAACCAGGAACAGCTCGTGGAGAAATACCATTGGGTGTATCTAGATAGCGCAAATATTTTTCCTTATTTTCTGAAGAGTTATTATTCAAGCCCCCTGATACAAGAGAAAAACGTTCATTTTTCAATAATAGTTCTGGTTGAGGCATACTCTGTTGTGATTCTAAGATGTATTTGTCAGACAAAATAAAAACTGGCAGCTGATATTTTTCAGCCAAAATAAAAGCCAAACGAGTTAATTCGTAATGTTCCATAACTGAACCTGGAGTTAAAACCACTTTAGGAAAATCTCCATGCCCAGCATGAATGATAAAATTTAAATCTGCTTGAGAACTCCAAGTAGGCAGACCAGTTCCTGGACCTGGGCGCATTGCCTCCAAAATTACTAAAGGTAACTCAGCTACACCCGCTAAAGAAGTTGATTCCACCATCAGCGCATAACCACCACCAGAAGTACCAGTCATCGCTCTCACACCAGCATAAGAAGCACCTAGGGCCTGATTAATGGCTGCAATTTCATCCTCACTATGCTTAACAACCAAAGAGTAATTTTTTTGTTGAGTTGCTAAATAATGTAAAAGTCCAGAAGCTGGAGTCATTGGATAAGCACTAAAAAATTGTAGACCAGCACTAATTGCCCCTAAACCCACTGCCTCATTACCAGTCAACAAAATCTCTTTATTTTCTTTTTCACTCTGATTGTTTAGCCAAAACTTTTCTCTTTTATAATCAGTCAGGTCTATTTTCATGAATTGTTCAAGTTCTTCACAAACCAAGTCTATAGCCTGAAGATTATTAGCTATCGATTTTTTGTTGTTTGCGAACTCACTTTTAACGAGCTGGCTTAATTTAGTTAAATCAAAAGCAAAAAATTTAGCACTAGCGCCAATTGCCATCATATTAGCTGTTAAAGGATCAGCTATTTTTTGCCTAGCTAATTGGCTAAAGGGGATGTTAATTATTTTTGATTTAAGTTGAGAATATTGACTAGTATCAAAATTCTTAGTATTAATCAAGACAACTGATTTTTCATCCAAAACCTCTAAATACAAATCTAAAAAATTCTGATGAAAAAGCACTAATAAATCTAAGTGACGACGTTGACAATGAGCACTTTCAACTTCAGCGTAAACTTGGCCAGTTTGATGACCACCCTTAATTAGAGAAGGATATTCATAATAGTTAAAAACTTTTAAACCGTGTTGCTGACAAAGTTTAGCAAAAATTTTACTAGCCAGCATCACTCCCTCGCCAGCTTTACCAGCAATTTTCCAATTCAGTGAAGTTTGTTCCATACCTCTTCATTGTAGAAGGGAAGAGGAAATTGGTCAACGGATATCTGAAAATAAATCTGTTAAAATAAAACTAACAACAAAGAAAGGTCTCTATGAAAAATCTTCTTCTATATGGTACTTTAACTGGCAATACTGAGGCTGTAGCACAACAAATTCAAACAAAGATAAAGGAATCTGGAAAAGAATTGGAAATAAAAAATATTAATCAAGCTAGTACTGAAGATATTAATCAAGTTGAAAATCTATTAATTATGGCTTCATCTACTTGGGATGATGGCTTGCCATGTAGCGACATGGCTGACTTCTTAGAAGAATATTCTCAAGAATTACCCGATCTTAGTGGCAAAAAATTAGCTTTTTTTGGCTGTGGAGATAGTAATTATCCAAAATTTTGTGCAGCCGTGGATACGCTAGAAGAAGTTTTTACTGCCAAAGGTGGGCAAAAAATTAGCAACAGTTTAAAAATTGACGGATATATTGAAGATGAGAACAATCAAGAAAAGATCAATAATTTCACTGAACAATTAATGAATTCGCTGTAACTTTAAATTAAGGCAATTAATTTGCAGGTTTTTTAGCACTAACTTTTGACTTTTTCTTGGCTTTTTTAATCGCTTTTTGACCAGCAGTTTTTGCTTTCGACGCCATTTTCTTAGCTGTTTTCTGAGCACTCTTAGCAGTTTTTTTGGCAAAAGCTTCAGGATTTTTTTTGGCTTCCTCCAAGGTTTTTTTTGCTTGAGCTCGATTCTTTTCATCAGAAAAGAAAATAGCTGCTGCACCCGCAACTGCTCCAACTAATAAGGGAAATAAACCACTTTTCTTTTTTGCCATAAAATAATTCCTTTTTTTCTAAATACTGTCTTTAGTTTAACGCTTTTTTAATAAAGATACAAATTAAGCTATTGTTACTAAAGATAGAGAGTCAGTCCTTCGTTTAGCAATATCCTTAGCAAAGGAAGCGATAATTAAAACTCTCTCTCCTTTTTCAACAATTTTCTGTTCTTTAAGGTTGTTTAACAACTCGTGTTCTGTTTGATAGTGAAAAAACTCTGGAGTGGTTAAAATTGGATCAATGCCAAAAGCTAATGATAATTTATTATAAGAGTGCTCATTTGCAGTTAATGCTTTAACTTGTACCCCTGGTCTAAAACGAGAAAAAGCTTTAGCTGTTCTACCAGTTCTAGTTAATAAAATCATTTTATCTACACTGTCTGGTCGGTTTTCTAAAAGATCAAAAGCTGCGCAACTAATAGCACTAACACAATCTTCACCAGCAAATTCCCATAAATAATTCTCTGCATAGGGCTCATTAAAAAGAGCAATTTTGCTTTGAGTTTCTACACACTTGACAGGATATTTACCCAAGGTGGTTTCTCCAGAAAGCATGACTGCATCGGTACCATCATAAATAGCATTAGCCACATCACTTACTTCTGCACGAGTTGGTCGAGGACTAAAAGTCATGCTTTCCAACATTTGAGTGGCTGTAATAACTGGCTTACCTGCTGCTCGGGATTTTTCAATAATTAATTTTTGCCAAAAAGCTAATTGTTCAAAAGGCACTTCAACTGCTAAATCACCTCTAGCCACCATAATTCCATCTGAAGCTTCAATAATTTCATCTAAATTGTCTAAAGCCGCTTGATTTTCAATTTTGGAGATAACATCAGCATGGAGATCGCGTTTCTTTAATTCATCCTTCAAGATAGCAATGTCTTTAGCATTGCGCACAAATGATAATCCAACAAAATCAATGTCTTTGTCAGACATGTTATCTAATTGAGTTAAATCGTTATCAATTAAGGAAGGCATATCAATCACAATCCCTGGAGTATTCATGGTTTTGCGATGCTTGATAACACAAGAATTTAGAGCTTTAACTGACAGTGATTTTTCGTCTTTATCATTAACTTCAAATTCACAAATTCCGTCGTCTACAGACACTAAATCACCAACTTGAATAGCATTCACCACAATTTCTGGAATATTCATCTCTTTTTCAGCTGGTTCAGAAATAACAAACTTAGCTTCTTCGCCTTTTTCAAGCTCAAAACTTTCTTCATTTTTTAAATTAATCCTAATTTCTGGACCCTGTAGATCTAAGAGAACGCCCACTGGTTTGCCCAATTCTTTTGCAACTTTTTTAACTCGATGAATTCGCTCCAAATGCCATTCAGGCGTACCATGCTTAGTATTAAAACGAGCAATATTCATTCCGGCTAAAATTAGCTCCCTCATGATCTCTTCAGTTTCTGTAGCTGGACCAAGAGTAGCCACTACTTTGGTTAATTTAGGCATT
>CAYXJQ010000024.1:0-8062 GCA_964464985.1 uncultured Pseudomonadales bacterium
CCTTTTTATGGTGTCCCATTTGTCTCATTTCTTGTACAATTACCTCTGAAAGGTGCATTTACATATGGGACACACCGGTTCCAGACCCATATGCTCCGCGATCAAGATGCGTTTTTGTCGCATGATATACTATTTGAATGCATATAACATACATGGTTGATTCTTCAGAAAATTCAGAAAAAGTTGATGCATTTGAAAAAAAAGAATGGCGACTTGCTGATATGAAGCACTATGGCAAGCTGGTTGATTTCACAAAAAAGAAACATAAGTTTATCGCCAAAAAAAATTCCACTGAAATCATTGGAACGCTTGATTTGGTAATAGAAGCAAATTTGGCTTATGTTGATAGCTTACTTGTTGGTTCACAATTTCAGAAAATGGGAGTTGGGAGGAAACTGATAGAAATCGCAGAAAACTTTGCTAGAGATAAAAAATGTACAAAAGTTTGGCTAGAAACTAATGAAGGATGGGGCGCAGAAAAATTTTATAAAAAAATTGGCTATGAGGTGACCGGCATCCATGAAAAACACATACTTAATCAGAAAACATTAATACTTACTAAATTTCTATAAATAATAAGAGTTATACTGAAGTTGAAGACTTAAGCGAGCAAAAATAAGGTTCCAATTTCGTTCCACGCTCCCCCGGAAGAAGTGGGATGAAGTTGGAACTTTTTTAACAAAAAATAATTCGGTTTATTATGATATAGTTTTCCTGTAATGAAAACTAAAAGCTCCAACACAACAGTTTCTTTGTTGAAAGCCGATCAATCTGCAAAAGAAGAAATTTTAGCAATTGAGAAAAATGTTCTCTCAAGACTGACTTCAAGCAATCTTATATCAATTCCTGAGATAATCGACTACTACTTTTCTCACGGAGGGACCTTCTTGATCCAAGTAGGAAAACAAACAGTTGGTGTTGTAGCTGTCAGGGAAAAGAAGGATGAGATAGAACTCACCTCTATCTTGATAAAAAAGAAGTATCAAGGACTTAAAATTGGAACAAAAGTCTTAGAGGAAATACTTAACAAGTTTGGCACTCATAAAAAATGGACAGTTATAACCCACCCTGAAAATCACCATTCCATTCGCTTTTACTGGAAATTTGGTTTTGAATTCAGCGATTGGCTCGGAGACTACTTTGGCACTGGGGAGCCAAGGATTAGAATGACCAGAAAAATTAGTGCTAAAGAATCTCTGTGAAGTTTTAAGTCTTGGTAGTTGCGGAGCAGGTGGGTCTGAAACCTGTAACTATTGTGCTTGTGGGCTATTTATTTCTAATTCCATGTCTATGTGTACTACTCCATTGTCATCATAAGCTTTGGATGTTTGTTTAAAACCAAAGCTTTCGTAAAAACTTTTTAAATATTCTTGAGCTTCGATTTTTATTTTTTTCACATCTTTCATTTTTGTTATGATCTGAATTGCTTTTTCAATCAATCTTTTTCCTAGCTTTTGTTTTCTATAGCCCTTGGCAATAGCAACCCTTCCAAATGTCGCGCTATTTAAATCGTGAGTATAGATCCGAGCATATCCAACCAACTTTTCTTCATCTTCAATAAAAAGATGTGTTGCGTCAAAATCATGGCCGTCAAACTCGTTATAAATGCTTTGTTGTTCAAGTACGAAGACATTAAACCTAATTTCAAAAATATTGACGATTTGTTTAGGTTTTAAATCATCCAGTTTTGCAACTTTTATCTCTGGATTAGTTAAAAGTGTTTTAGGTAGTTGTGTATTAACGGGCTTTGATTTATTCATGTGTATATTGTATCAAATCAACGACCTTAAATATTTTTTATGTCTGCGGGCATCCTAGGATTCGAACTATAGTGATAATAAGGTTCCAGACCCACCTGCTCCGCCAAGCGCTAGCCTGGCGGATGGCCTCCGAGCCACCGCAATAGTTGAAAAGTTCTTATAGATTCGTCCTTTTAGCTCAAATGGGTTGATGGGACTTGCTAAATTTTCTTGATTTGAAGATTTTTCTTGGCAAATTATAGCTTTACCTATTGAAAAAGAATTGGGTTTCTTCTATGGTAAAGAAGCTTTTATAAAATGGGCAGATACAGAAAAAATTCCCATAGAAAAAACTAGAAGTTGCATGATGTGGGACAAGTATCATTGTGGCGAATGTGTTTCATGTACGACAAGAAAAATAGGCTTCAAAAAAGCTGAAGTTAAAGACAAAACAATATATGGAAAAAGTCAAATAGAAAAAATTAAAATAAAAACAAAAAAATTATTAAAAAAATACTTATAACTAAATCTAATAGTAAAGTTCTTGAATAATTCTCTACTTTTATTTTGCCCAACTAGGAAAATAGTTATAAAAAGCTGGAAAATCTATATAAGATGATGGTATTTGAATAGGCAATATCTTCTCCAATCCAAGCGCATGTTTTATTAAAGCCTGTTGATCTGGCAATAAATCTTTATAGGGGGTAAAGATATAATCAACATCTGCAAGTCCTGAATTTAGGGCCGCGGTTATTCTGTTTGCTCCGTCGTAAGATACAATAGTTTTGTTGTATTCTGTAATTGATATAGGAGGCAGAGCGTTGCCCTCCTGAATAGAATTTGTCAAAAGATTAACAGACTGCACATTATATCCCGGTTCGTGTGGATGAATTTCTGAAATGGAAATTGTTCCTGTGGGTTTAATTGTTGTGCTAATTGCATTCAAACTACTACTAAAAAAATCATCAGTAGCTGAAGCTAGTTGCATTAATCCAGTTGGATCAGCCATTATTCCACTATGGTAAGCAACACAAGCATCAGAATAAGGATCTTTTGCACAAGCATAAGTGCCTCCTGCCATGCCTCCCAAACCAGATACTAAGCCTGTAGCAGTCAAACCAGTCTGTACCCAGCCAGGTGCTGTAGCCAGTGTCGCTTGAGCGTATGAATAAGCACCGAGTGGAGTCAGAGCTGGAAGTGTAGCTGCTGCATATCCTCCTGCAACAATTGTTGTTGCACCTAGCGCACCTGCTGTTCCATATATTAGGGCGTTTTTGTTTTGAGCAACTACACTTTGATCTTGTACAGCTATTGATGGAACACACAAATTGCTGCCAAGAAATACTGGTTGACCTACATTGTTAATATAAGTTTTAGCACATGTACCACTAGCACATTCGCTGCCACTACTACAAGCTTCTCCTTGAGCTTTGAGTCCTCCACTAGCAACTGTCGCTTCTTTACAACAAATTGAGCCAGGCTGAACACAGCTACCACTAGCTGCTACTTTACCAATCGCACTGCATGATGAGTTGGTATAGCAAGTTCCTTCACAGGTGGGTGAGGTATTAATACAAGTTAAACTCTGAGAATTACAAGTCGTGTTACTTGGACAAGAGCTTTTATTCCAAGCACTACCATCACTGCTACAGGTTTCAATAAATTTTTTATCACTAGTGCAGCGCTTTGATCCTGGAGTACAACCACCAGTTTTGCAAACATTGCCACTACAACCAAACTCACAGTTTTTAGTTTTTTGGTAATGTCCTGAAGAATTACACAAATATTGAAAATAACTTGCTCCTTCACTCTGACATTTAGTAGAACCTGGTGTACACTCACCTGGTTTAGCACAGGTGGGGCCATAAAGGGTATTAACTTTAACCAAGCCACTACAACAAAAAGCACCAGACTTCCAGAGACCACCTTCACTGATGCAAGCAGTTGTACTTGTGGGAACTGGAGTGGGAGTGCTAGTACTCACACAAGTTAAACTTTGAGAATTACAAGTCGTGTTGCTTGGACAAGAGCTTTTATTCCAAGCACTACCATCACTACTACAGGTTTCAATGAAACTACCATCACCTGCACAGCGCTTAGATCCTGGAGTACAACCACCAGTCTTGCAAACATTGCCACTACAGCCAAATTCACAGTTTTTAGTTTTTTGGTAATGTCCTGAAGAATTACACAGATACTGAAAAGAGCTTGTACCTTCACTCTGGCATTTAGTAGAACCTGGTGTACACTCACCTGGTTTAGCACAGGTGGGGCCATAGGGAGTGTTTAATTTAACTAAACCACTACAACAAGGTGTGTCAGACTTCCAAAGACCACCTTCGCTGGTGCAGTTCTCATAAGGCTCATTGGCACTTCTTCTTATATCCTGACTGTGTTGAACTAGAAAATAGCCACTGACAGTAGTAGTGAAGATAAAGAGAGTGAGAATGAAAGACAACCATATTTGACGAGGATTTTTTGTTTTTAAAGCAAGTGGTTTAGATTGTCTAATCTGCATTTAATTAAAACACAAAAGAATAGCTAACAACTTAGCCATCTTACTTGTACTGAAGAATAGTCTACTATTAAATAAGATGAAAACACAAGTCTACGCCATATCAATAAATATTGACAAGTTGCATTTAATAATCAATTGTAGATATAATAAACATTATGACAAATTCTGCCCAAACACCCCCAAACTATCAGCAAAGTGATGAAAACTACCTCCCCAATGAACCAGTAATCCAACAACCAGTGGCTCAGCAAACAGTAACCCAACAAACTAATTCTAGTTTTTTTGAAAAATTTGATTTAGCAAAAATTTTAGTGTCTTTAGTACTGTTGATTGTAGTTATTTTTGTTTGGCAATGGCTTTCATCTCCCATGCTTGTAACTGTCAGAGGAATGGGTCAAGTATCAGTTCCAGCCACTAGTGCTACTATCAGTTTAACAGTAACTGCCAGTGCCTCTAACTCTCCAGATTCAATTAATATTGTCAAAAGCAAAGCCGAAAATATTAGAGTTTTGCTTACTGCTAGTGGAGTTGCTGAAAGTGATATTGCCGAATCGCAAATAGTCTCTTACCCAGCTGGACTGGCTGTCCCAGGAGCAGAAGGTTTCCAATCCTCTATTCAGATGTCAGCAAAAACTAATAATGTCGCAGCTGTATCCGAGCTTGT
This sequence comes from uncultured Pseudomonadales bacterium, assembly GCA_964464985.1. Classification (GTDB taxonomy): domain Bacteria; phylum Patescibacteriota; class Microgenomatia; order UBA1400; family PJMF01; genus JAAZKO01. The sequence continues at coordinate 4,922 of CAYXJQ010000024.1, forward strand.
GGGTAGTTTATATAATTCTGGAGCTTCTCTAGTCGATCAACCATTGCTTAATGTAGAGAATCAAGAAAAGTTAGAGGAACAAGCTACAAAAGAGGCACTCAAAGATGCTAAAGATCAGGTAACAAAAATTAGCAGAAAAAACTTTAAATTTATTAGAAAAATGGTGGCTTTAACTGAACAATCTAGTGAAAGTAGCTCCACAATTTCTAGTAAGCCAGACTTTTTAGCTCAAGATTTTAGTGAAGAAGCAGCTCTAAATGGCTCATTTGAAATTGCCAAATTGGTGACTGTGTCTTATAAATTGTGGTAAAAGATAGGTTGACCTTCTGTCACCACTCCATCAATTTTTTGGTCAAAATTAGTTCTTGGCAATTTATTCACTAACTGACATTCAAAAACCAAAGCTAAATTTAATTTTGGCTGACGATCGATAATAAAACGATCATAAAAGCCCGCTCCCCAGCCCAATCGATCACCCTCTTTGCTAACTGCCAAAGCAGGCACTAAATTTAAATCAATTTTTTTATCTAAAAAATTATCTATCCGTGGCTGGAGAGTATTAAATTCAGCGACAACTAACTCTGAAAAGTCTTTAATGATTGCTGCTTTCATTAAACCTTTTTTAATAATAAAAGGCACCGCCACTGTTTTGCCCATCCCCAATAAGTCTTTAATTAATTGATGAGTAGCAACTTCGGTATCTTTAGACACATAACACATAATGGTTTTTGCTTGTTGCAATGCGGGTAAAGCTAAAACTTTTTTTTCGATCGCTTGAGACTTAGCTTTTATTTTTTCATCACTCATCTGAGCACGTTTGAATTTCATTTCAACTCTCAGTGCTTCCTTTTGCTTAATAATTGTCAATGATTTTTTATCTGACAAGTATTGATTCATAGATTTTTTAGCCTGCTTGAATTAATAGATTCTTGACCATATAATAGCACTGATGTCTCAGTGACACCATTTTTAAAATTATTTAAGCAAAAGGATTCATCATTATGAAAACCTACATTCCTCAATTAAAAAAAATTGACCCAGAAATGGCTGATTTAATTAAAAAGGAGTGTAAGAGACAGGAGGAAACATTGATGATGATTCCTTCAGAAAATATTGCCTCAGAAGCAGTTCAACAAGCAGTCGGTACTTGTTTGGGAAATAAATACGCTGAAGGCTATCCCAATAAAAGATATTATCAGGGCCAAGAATTTGTTGACCTAATCGAAAATCTCACCAAACAAAGAGCGGTTGAAGCTTTTGATGTCGTTCATGCCAACGTTCAACCATTATCAGGTTCTCCAGCTAATCTAGCTGTTTACTTAGGATTATTAAAACCCGGGGACACTATTTTAGGTTTAGATCTGTCACATGGCGGACACCTGACTCATGGTTCCAAAGTTTCGACTTCTGGAATTTACTACAATTCGGTCGCTTACACTCTGAATAAAGATGGCAAAATGGATTATGAGGCAATTGAAAAATTAGCCATCAAGCACAAGCCTCAAATTATCGTAGCTGGCATTACCGCTTATCCACTAAAAGTTAATTGGGCTAAGTTTGCTAAAATTGCTGATAAAGTTGGCGCTTATTTAATGGCCGATGTTGCTCACTTAGCTGGCCTAATTGTTTCTGGAGCTTATCCGTCACCAACACCTCACGTGCACGTTATCACCACCACTACTCACAAAACCTTGCGCGGTCCAAGAGGAGCGATGATCATGGTTACTAAAAAAGGTGTCAAGAAAAACGCTGATTTACCAAAAATTATTGACAGTGCTGTTTTCCCCAGACTACAGGGAGGGCCTCACATTAACACCATTGCCGGCATTGGTGTTGCTCTCAAAGAAGCAATGACTCCTCGCTTCAAAAAATATGGAACACAGGTAATTAAAAACAGCGAGACCTTGGCCAAAGAATTAAAAAGCAGAGGCTTTCATTTAGTAGCTGGAGGAAGCAATACTCATCTAATCTTAATTGATTTAAAAAATAAGGGAGTAATTGGTAATTTAGCAGCCGAAGCACTAGAAGCAGCCAACATTGTCCTTAATCGCAACAGTGTTCCTTTCGATACCAATCCACCTTTTTATCCATCCGGTATAAGAATGGGTACACCAGGTTTAACTAGCAGGGGCATGAAAGAAGCACAAATGGTTAAAATTGCTACTTGGATTAGCGAAATAATTGAAGACATTGCACGCATTCAAAAGGAAGAAAATATTACCTTTTCTCAAGTGAAAAAGAGCTCAATGCGTAAAAAACTAATCGCTTCTTCTAAAAAAATCAAAGCGGTGCAAGAGCAAGTGCTTAAACTCTGTAAAAAGTTTCCTGTCCCTAGCGAATACTAAATTAATTAATAATTAAAAACCTCTAATAAATAGAAAGGGTTTTAATGAAATCAGATATTGAAATTGCTCAAGCAGCCAAACTCAAACCAATTAAAGAAATTGCCAAATCAATTGCTATTGATGAAAAATATTTAGAATATTATGGCAGTACTAAGGCCAAAATTAATCTAGATATTTGGAAAAAAATTGGTCAAAAAAAAGATGGAAAATTAGTCTTAGTCACTGCTATGACTCCTACTCCCGCTGGTGAAGGTAAAACCACAACTACTGTCGGTTTGGGACAGGCACTATGGAGCTTGGGTAAAAAATCAATGATTTGTTTGCGCGAACCCTCACTTGGCCCAATTTTTGGGATTAAAGGTGGAGCAGCTGGTGGAGGTCACGCTCAAGTTTTACCAATGGAAGACATTAATTTACATTTTACTGGTGACCTACATGCTGTGGGTGCAGCCAATAATTTATTAGCTGCTTTAATCGATAATCATATTCATCACGGCAATAGTCTCAAGATTGATCCACGCAAAATTACTTGGAGACGTTGTGTGGACATGAGTGATCGTAGTCTGCGATCGATTGTCGTTGCTTTGGGTTCCGCTAACGGCTTGGTCAGAGAAGATGGCTACGATATTACTGTCGCTTCAGAAGTGATGGCTATTATGTGTTTATCTAAAGATATTAAAGACTTAAAAAAACGTCTAGAAAAAATGATCGTTGCCACTAACACCAAGGGTGAGCCAGTAACTGCTAAAGACTTAAAAGCTGCTGGCGCAATGACGGTTTTACTTAAAGATGCAAT
>CAYXJQ010000025.1:0-17053 GCA_964464985.1 uncultured Pseudomonadales bacterium
GCAGACAGGTGAGCTAGTTTTATTAAATGAAAATCAAACTCATCAGTTTTCCTTTATTAGCCCCGTTGAAGAATTTAGCGCTATTGATCTGAAATTTGATACTAGTCGTGATCAAGCTTATCAACAATTAGATTTTTGTTTGAAAAAGATTGAGGATGATGATTGTTTAGTAAAAAATACCTACAATGCTGGAGATTTTTATAACCGCGCTTACTATCCCTTTGGTTTTAGCAATATCACTGAAGCAAAAAATGAACAATTTATTATTGAATTAACTCTCAGAAAAGAGAATAGCTCGCGTCAACTACCTCTCTATTTAATTGAGGGAGATTATGTTTTATCTACTGAAAAAAGTACCAAACATTTATTAGCTCTAATATTTAATGACTTAAAAACAAAATACCACTCCCAACAAAACTTTTTTCATTTTTGGTTTGTCCTACTTGGCCTTAATTTAGCTTCCATTTTTTATGTCATCTTTGCCCAACAAAACAAAAACCCTAAAGCTTAATTGTCCTCTCTCTTATTATCTAGTAAAATAAACAAGATGTTTTTTAATCGCTATCTAGACCGCCACAAGGGTGTAGCCGACTCACTACTGATGATTACTAGTTCGCTAGTTGCTTCGGCTTTTAGTGCCCTGGCTATTATTCTAATTTCTCGCTTATTGGGCCCGGTTAATTTCGCTTACTTTTCTGCTGCTTTTTCTCTGTCTCTAATTCTTAATCGATTACAAGATAGTGGCCTCAATATTGCTCTGCAAAAATTGGTAGGGGGCACTAGAAAAAAGAAAAAAATTAATATCTTTTTATCTTTGTGCTTGAAATATCGCTTAGTGCTAGTTTTGTTAATCACTCTTTTGGGTTTGCTTTTTAGTGCGCAAATTTCTACTTTATTAAACATTGCTAATCCAGCTCTGATTCCTTTAACTTTTATTGTCTCTGTTTCTACTACTTTTTTTGAGAGTAGCTTGGCTACTTTGCAAAGTTTAGGTAATAATAAATTGGCTGCTTTTTCTTACTTTTTTCCTAGTTTCTTTAAATTGCTCTTAGCCATTATTTGTTATTGGCAGGGCATCACCAATATTAATCTCATATTAAGCCTCTATTTATTAGCTTCGTTGCCTAGTTTACTTATATTTCAACTCTTTAAATCCCAGTGGTTGGCTTATGACCTCAGTCTAAAAAAAGCCAAAGCCCAAGCTAAATTACTAGCTATCCTTAAACATTCTGCCTTGAGCGTGATTGTGGCTGGACTGATTGAAAACCTAGACATTCTCTTTGCCAAACACTATTTAACCGATTTTGAAACTGGACTGTTAGCCGGAGTCGGTCGAATTGCCATGCTACTTTATGTAGTTGCTTATGCCATGGCTAACGTCCTTAACCCTCGAGTTGCTGCTTACAAGAAAGCTAAAGATTTGCGTGCCTTTATCAAAAAGGCTTGGCTAATTTTTGCTCTCTCTATCTTGGCTTTTATCCTCAGTTTACCAATCGCTCCTTACTTAATCCGCTTCACTGTTGGTAGTGACTATTTACCCGCACTAAATGTTTTACATGTTTTGTTGGGAGCTGGCTTTATTAGTGTGGCACTCATCCCCTTTATTAGCCCCTTTTATGCCTTCAAAAATAATCGCTACTTTAGCTTAAGCGCCATTTTGCAACTCATCATTATTTTGCTGGGCAATGTGATCTTTGTCCCTCAATATGGCATCGTTGCTAGTGCTTGGGTACGCCTCATCGCTAGAGCTAGCTTATTAGTCTTTACTTGGATTATGCTGAGGGTAGAGTGGCAGCGAGAGTTTAAGGGCTAATTACTCTAGAATGTGCGCTTCTTCAGTTCTAAAATACTCAATCGTTTTAGCTAAACCATCGCGAAACTCAATTTTTGGCTGAAAGTTAAGTAGTTTTTGCGCCTTAGCAATATCTGGCTGTCTGCGAGTCGGATCATCTATTGGTAATTTTTCAAAAAGCACATCACCCTTAGCCACTTGTTCATTAATCACTTTTTGCACCAAGAGGGCAGTTTGCAAAACGGTAAATTCCTCATCATTGCCCAAATTAATGGTTTCACCAGCCAAATCTTTGCCACTAGCTAGCTCCACCAAGCCCTCCACTAAATCACTAACAAAACAGTAAGAGCGACTTTGCTTACCATCACCATAAACCGTTAGCGGCTCTTTTTTTAGGGCTTGATTAATGAAGTTCGGTAGAATCCGCCCATCATCGGGGCGCATTCTTGGGCCATAGGTATTAAAAATTCTAGCAATGCGAATATCTAGTTGATGAAGGCGCTGGAAAACCCCACAAATGGTTTCGCCCAGCCTCTTACTTTCATCATAACAAGAACGTGGCCCATTAGGATTAACATTGCCCCAATAATCTTCACTTTGGGGATGAACCAGGGGGTCACCATACACCTCACTGGTACTGGCATAAACAAAGCGCGCCTTTGGATGCTGGCTTTGAATATAAGTTAGTAAATTATGAGTGCCAGTGGAATTAACTAAATAGGTTTCAATTGGTTTATTTTGGTAGGCTGGAGGAGAGGCGGGAGAAGCTAAGTGGAAAAAGACATCAATCTTAGCTGCTTCTGGCCGTTCCAGTTCTAATTGCTCTAGGGCTAGAGTTAAATAGTTTTTAGTCAGCTGACTGACATCCGCCTCAACTAAATAAAAATCTGGATTATCTTCTAGGTGACTCAAATTAACCCGCCGACCAGTAATGAAATTATCCACCCCAATCACAATCGCTCCCAAACTCAGGCATTTATCTACCAAGTGAGAGCCGATAAAACCAGCTGCACCAGTGATTAATACTGTTTTTTTTGCTAAATAATGCTCAATAATTATGTCTTCCATATCTTTATTCTAACAAATTTCGCTTGTCAGGGGGGAGTAAAATCGGCATAATAGCGCCAATGACAGCCAATAATCGTCCTTTTATTGTTATCGCTGCCCATGATGAGGCTCGCCACCTCAACCCCCTGCTCAAGAAATTAGCTAAAATTACTAAAAACATTATTGTCGTTGATGATGGCTCTACTGATAGCACTACTAGAATTGCTAGTCGCTATACCAAACACTGTCTCAGACATAAAAAAAATCTGGGCAAGGGCGCTAGTATGCGCACTGGCGCTGACTTTGCTTTTGACAAACTTGGCGCTAACTACGTAATTTTTATGGATGGTGATGGTCAACATGATCCGGACGATCTGCAACATTTTTTTGCTCTACTTGATCAAAAAAAACCACCAGAGCTAATTTTTGGCCTGCGCAATCTCAAACAAGGTATGTCCCTGGGGCGAGTGCTGAGTAATCGAGGTATTTCTTTTTTGATTTGGATGCTTTTTGACTTTTATATTTCCGATTCACTGTCTGGGTATAAAGCGATGAATAAAAAAACCTATCAAAAGCTGCGCTGGCAGAGTAATAATTATAGTGTGGAAGTAGAAATCACTTGCCGTACCGCTCGCAATTATTTACCTTTCGCTACCGTACCTATCAAAACCATTTATCACGATACAGATAAAAAAATGCAACTGACTGATGGTTTCAAGATCATTGGCAAAATTTTACATTTGCGCCTCACTCTCTAAATTGCCATAATAAGCGTGATGAAAGCTATTCTATTTTTAGCCCTGCTTTTGCGTTTAGTTAGACTGACTGATTCTTTTTGGCTGGATGAAGCAGCCCAAATTTTGGAAAGTGCGCGTCCACTTAGTCAGCAATTAGAAATTGCTGCCGACTTTCAACCTCCTCTCATGCACCTCATTACTTTTTTTTGGCTGCGCTTGCTCAATGTCTTTGGGCTAGGGCAGAGTGAGGCTTTTCTGCGTCTCTTACCCAGTCTTATCCCCGGAATAATTAGTGTCTGGGCCACTTACCAGATTGCAATGCAGCTCTTTGCCAAAAAAAAGCAAGCCAAAAGCATCGCTTTTTTAAGCGCTCTCTTTCTAGCTACCTCACCCTTGCATATTTTCTTTTCTCAGGAACTCAGGCCTTATAGTTTGGCAATGATGTGGGCGACTTTAGGCACTCTGGCCATGCTCAATTGGCCCAAAAAGCGCTCTCAACCCGCTTTTGTGCTTAGTTCTATCTTGGGCCTTTATAGTAGTTATCTCTATCCATTTTTTTTACTCTGTCAGCTGGCTTATTTGACTCTAGTCAAAAAAATTAAAATCAAAGCTTTATTAGCTCCCTTTGGTTTAATCGTTTTGGCTTTTTTACCTTGGCTGCCTAAATTTTTGGAGCAGTTAACCGTCGGCCAAACCCTGCGCCTACAAATGCCGGGTTGGGCAGAGGTGGTTAGCTTGCCTCAGCTCAAAAGCTTGCCCTTGGTACCGCTCAAGTTTATTTATGGCCTGCTCAATTTAGAGCCTAATTTCTTTTTTATTGCTAGTTTTTTACTCTTGCTGATTTTAGGGCTCAAACTTTTTTGCGCTCAGCACTCTAGCAAAAACACTAAACTTTCACTGACTTTTTTCCTTTACTTTTTTCTAAGCCCCCTACTTTTAATCTGGTTCTTTTCCTTTTTCATTCCCGTCCTGCAACCCAAGCGCGTTTTATTTTTACTACCTGCTTTTTATATTTTTATCAGCCAACTCATTATTGAGGCTAAGGGCCGCTTGCTGGGCTTAGCTAAAATTCTCTTTTTTGCTATTTTTGCTATTCACTTATTTGCTCTAGTTAGTTATTGGCTCCAGCCCAAGCTGCAGCGGGAAAATTGGCGCTCCCTAGTTGAAGAAGTAGAACTGGCCTATGGCCGAGGCAAATCGGTAGCCATCTTTTCTTTTAGCGCGCCTTTTGCTCCTTGGGTTTATTACAGTGAGGGCTGGATTGATACCTTCGCTACCGAGAGTTATTATCTGCCAGCTGAAGCAGATTTACCCAACAAAGTCAAAACTTTGACTGATTATGAATATGTCTTACTCTTTGATTATCTGCGCGACTTAACTGATCCCAACGATCAACTGCCCAAACTGATTCAAGATTTGGGTTTTGAAAATATTGGTGTCCTAGATTATCCTAATATTGGTTTTGTTAGAATGTATAGTAAAGAAAGTGTGATGGCCTATGAAAATCGGCTTAGATGTCAGTAGTTTAGTTTATCGGCGCGGTGTTTCTCGCTATACCAGTAATTTGATGCTGGCTCTGCTTGAATTACCTGGTGTCGAACTCTTGCTTTATGGTAATTCCCTGCGCGCTCATCGCCAATTAAGTGAAGAGCTCAGAGAAAAACTAAAAAATACCACTCCAGACAAATATGATCTGTTTTTGGGTAAAATTCCGCCAAGAATTTTAGCTAAACTCTGGGCCCTGGGCCTCCAACCTCTTAGTAAAACTATGCCTGATGTAGAGGTTTTTCATAGTTGGGATTGGCTACAACCACCAGACAAAGACTTGCCCTTAGTTTCTACCATTCATGATCTGGCTATCCTCAAATATCCAGAAACTGCTCATCCTCGGGTGTTAGCTGCTCATCAGCGCTCTTGGAAAATTCTAAAAGAGCGCAAGGCGCAAATTTTAACCGTCACTCAAGCTAGTAAAAATGAGATTATTAAATTACTACAAATCCCACCCGAGCGCATCACTGTTACTTATGAAGCCCTACCCCGAGCCATCCAAGAAACCAGTGATTATTTAGCCGCTAGTGATGAACTGCGGGTACAATTGAAAAGAAAACTCAATCTAACTCGCCCCTACATTCTCTTTGTTGGCAGTCGAGAACCTCGCAAAAATTTAGAGCGCCTGATTAAAGCTTGGGAGCCTTTAGCGGGAGATTTTGACTTAATTGTGGCTGGTGAAAAAGCCTGGGACAAAAGTCGTCAACTCCATCAACAGCATTTGCGCTTTTTGGGCCAAGTTGATGATTTAGAGTTAGCCGCCCTTTACCATTATGCAGAACTCTTAGCTTATCCTAGTTTAGATGAGGGCTTTGGCCTGCCAATTTTAGAAGCTTTCTCTCACGGTGTGCCAGTGCTCAGTAGCGATATTCCCGTGATTAAAGAAGTGGCTGGTAATGCTGCTCTTTTAGTCAACCCCAACAGTATTGAAGATATTCGTAGTGGTTTAAAAAAATTGCTTGGTGAAGATAAGGCCGCTAGCGCTACACGGCTGCAGAGAATGATTATTCGCCTGCATCTTTTTAATTGGTCAAAAACTGCTCGCACCAGCTTGGATGTTTATCGCCGAGCCATTGAAGAAAAACAATCATGAGTAACAAGAAAAAAACTATCTATCTAGCCATTGACGGTAACGAGGCCAATGTTGAAAAACGTGTCGGTAGCAATGTCTATGCTTTTGAAATTTTGCAGCAATTTTATCAACTCTGCAAAAAATCTAGTCAGTGGCAAATTACTGTCTTGCTGGCTAGAGAAAAAGTTGCTGATTTGCCTCAGCCGAGAAAAAACTGGCGCTATGTTTACCTACAGCCACAAAAATTTTGGACTCAATGGGCGCTACCAATTCATTTGTTTTTGCACCGCCGCAACTATGATCTTTTTTTTACTCCCGGTCACTATGCGCCACGCTTTTCTAGCGTGCCATATATTAGTAGTGTTATGGATTTGGCTTATTTACATTTTCCCCAACAATTTCGTCCCGAAGATCTTTTGCAACTAAAATCTTGGACAAAATACAGTGTCAAAAACGCTAAAAAAGTTTTAACTATTAGTGATTTTTCCAAAAAAGAAATTATTAAGCATTATAAACGATCAGCCAAAGATATTTTGGTCGCCCCACCAGCTAATCGCTTTCCTAAAAGCGCTAAAAAAGAAGAAAGCCTAGATTTTTTTCACCAACATGGCATCAAAAAAAACTGCTTTTTGTATTTAGGAACACTGCAGCCTCGCAAAAATTTATCTTCACTAATTAGGGCTTATGAGATCTTTTTACTAGAAACTCTGGCTCAAACTAATAACAACAAAGATCGAGCTTTGGCTCAAGCGCCCCAACTGGTGATTGCTGGTAAAATTGGTTGGCTCAGTGATGATTTACTCAAGCAAATCGACAAATTTATTTTCAAAGAAAAAATTATTGTCACCGGTTTTGTGCCCAGTAAGTTTAAAAAAGCGCTCTATCAGCGAGCTAAATTAAGCTTTTTGCTATCTCTTTATGAGGGTTTTGGCATCCCAGCCCTAGAATCAATTGAAGCCGGTTGCTTAGCAATTGTGGCTGATAATTCCAGCCTCAGTGAGGTGGTAGCTGAGAGCAAACTCAGCGTTGACCCTCAAGATTGCCAAGCTATTGCTCAAAAAATGCTCGATTTTAATAACTTAAGTAGCAAAAAATATCAAAGCCTAATCAGCGCTGGGCAAAAATATGCTAAGCGCTTTACTTGGGAAAAATCTGCCAAAAAAATTCTCAGCCTCATCAAAAAAACTGTTAGCGAAAGCAAAAATGGTTAATCCGATTATTATTGGCATTGATCCTGGTTATGATCGCTTGGGTTGGGCAGTGGCTCAACAACTAAAAGGTGGCTGGCAAATTTTTGGTCACGGCTGCATCACTACCGATCGTCAAGCTAAAATTGAGGATCGTTTTCAACAAATTTTGACCGAACTAGCCGAGATTGTTAAACAACACCAACCTCAAGAAGCAGCTATCGAAACCCTCTTTTGGTTTAAAAATCAGAGCACGGCCATGAAAGTCAGTGAAGCTCGGGGTTTAATTATGGCTACTTTACTCAGCGCTGGCTTAAAAATTAGCCAATATACGCCTTTGCAAATCAAGCAAGCTGTAACTGGCTATGGACGTGCGGACAAAAAAGCTGTAGAAAAGATGGTAAGGATGGAGTTAGCAATTGATCAAAACAGCACAGAAGAGATCCTAGATGATACTTTTGATGCTCTCGCTCTGCTCATTTGCCATCAAGCTGCCAGAAAGTTAAAAAATTTATGATCGCTTATCTCAAAGGCCAAGTCACTGTCAAGAAAAACTACCTGATTATTATTTGTGGCGGAGTTGGTTATCAGGTTCAGGCTACTACCAATTTTTTGCAAGCTGCCAGCCTAAACGAACTAAAAGGGGAAGAGCTGGAAGCTCACATTTTTACTCATGTTAAAGAAGATCGTTTAGAACTTTATGGTTTTGCTCAAGAAAAGGAATTGGCGCTCTTTCAATTAGTTTTAACTGTGTCTGGGGTTGGCCCCAAAACTGCTCTGGCTATTGTCAATGCTGGAGTAGAAAAATTAATCAGTGCCGTTCAAGAAGCCAACTTAAGCTTTTTTACTGCCGTCCCTCGAGTTGGCAAGAAACTAGCACAAAAAATTATTATTGAACTAAAGAGTAAATTAGGTGGGCTTAAAGAACTTAACCTCGCCACGCTCTCACCGAAAAAACAAGATGTTTATGATGCACTTTTGGGCTTGGGTTTTGATGACCAAAGCATTAATTTTGCTCTAGAAAAAATTGATATTGAAAGTTTGGATTTGGCAGTCGCCATTAAACAAGCTCTAAAAATAGCTGGTGGAAAAAACTATGATAAAAACTGATATTGATCCTCGTCTCGTCACGGATGATGAGGAAGAATTACTTTTTACCTCGCTGCGTGCCAGTAATTGGCAGGAGTTCTTGGGTCAGAGTAATATTAAAAAATCGCTAAAAATTGCCATTGATGCAGCTGCTCAAAGAAAAGAGGCGGTTGATCATGTGCTTTTTTACGGGCCACCAGGACTGGGCAAAACCACGTTGGCGCAATTAATTGCTAAAGAAATGGGGGTAAATTTTCGCATTACCTCAGGCACCGCTCTGTCTAAAACTAGTGATTTGGCGGCTATTTTAACTAATTTGGAGGATGGCGATATTTTATTTATTGATGAAATTCATCGCTTACCCAAAGCTGTTGAAGAAACTCTGTATCCAGCGATGGAAGATTTTGCTCTCGATATTGTCATTGGCAAGGGGCCTAGCGCTCGCACTGTTCGTCTTGATTTGGCTAAATTTACCCTGGTCGGAGCTACCACTCGTTTTGGTTTACTCACTGGGCCCTTTCGTGATCGCTTTGGCCTCATTCATCGCTTGGAATTTTACCAGCCCCAGGAACTGGAAAAAATTATTAAATATGCCAGTGATAAATTGCACTGCAGCATTGATCGTCCCGCTCGTCTTTCTTTAGCTGAGCGCTCCCGAGGAACGCCGAGAATTGCCCTCAAACTACTGAAGCGAGTGCGAGACTTTGCCCAAGTTTTGGAAAAACCAGCCATTGATTCGGCTCTAGTTAGCAAGGCACTGGAAATTTTTGAAATAGATGAATTGGGTTTAGATGAAAATGATCGACGCTTGCTGATGGCTCTGATCAAAAAACACGATGGTAAGGCCGTTGGTCTCAAAACTCTCTCCGCTAGCATTAGTGAAGATGCCGGTACCATTGAAGAAGTTTTAGAACCATATCTCTTGCAAATTGGTTTTATTCGCCGCACCCCCAAAGGCAGAATTGTTTCCCATAAAGCCTATCGCTATTTTGGCATCACCCCTCCTAAAGAAAAAAGCTAAATCACTCGCACCTCAACACTTTTCGCTCTGTGTTGTATACTAGTCTCATGCCTATTACAGATAAAAATGGTCGTGCCTTAAATGCTAGTCAAATTCACTCCAAAGCTAAAAGACGACTCAAAACTATTCTTTTAGAAATCTGGACTGGTTTCCTCTGGTGGGGAGTCGGTTTTTTACCCTTCCATTGTTGGCGAAAGTTCTTTTACCGATTGTCGGGGATGAAAATTGGCAAAGGCTCTACCATTCATATGATGGCTAGAATCTATTATCCATCGGGAATTAAGATTGGTGCCGGCACCCTCATTGGTGAAAAAGCCACACTGGATGGCCGTCGCCAACTAGAAAACTCTCAAGGTGGACTGGAAATTGGTAATCACGTCGACATTGCCTCAGAAGTAATGGTTTGGACTAGTGAACACAATGTTAAATCTAGTGAAATGAGCACTATTGAAGAAAAAGTCACTATTGGCGACTACGTTTTTATTGGCCCCAGAGCTATTATTATGCCTGGTGTTAAGATTGGTGAGGGAGCAGTGATTGCTGCTGGCGCGATTGTCACCAAAGATGTAGCTCCCTATGATATTGTCGCTGGGGTGCCAGCCAAAGTTATTGATCAGCGACCACAAACTGCTAGTAATTATCGCTTGGGACGCCCCCGCTTATTTCAATAAGCTAAAAAAATTATGCAAAAACTTTTATCCGTTATTATTGTTTCTTATAACACCAAGGACTTAACTCTCCAAACGCTGGAAAGCTTATTAGCTGATATCAAAAGCAGTGATCTGCTCAAAAAAGATAGCGAAATCTATGTGGTTGATAATAACAGCCAAGATGGCAGTCTAGAAGCTGTTAAAAAGTTCTTTAATAAGGCAAAATTTCGCAATTATCAACTGATTGCTAATAAAGATAATCTAGGCTTTGCCAAAGCTAACAATCAAGCACTCAAAAATGCTAAAGGCCAATATTTGATGTTACTCAATTCTGATACCATTGTGCAAAAGGGAACACTAGAAACCCTAATAAAAACTTTTCTTGACCATCCTGATCAATTGGCTACTGCTAGTACTCAAGATCGGGAAAAAATTGTTGACTATTTGGGTATTCTAACTCCCACCTTACTCAATCTTGACGGTTCTCTTCAACCCCAAGGTGGTTCAAAATTATCATTATTTGCTATTTTTAACCAAATGTTTTTTTTAGATGATATTCCAGTTTTGGGTCGTTTTTTACCTTCAACTCAACACACTGGTCGCAATCAACGGCCCAGTTCAAAAAAACTCTTTACTGATCAAAAAAATAAAAAAACTGTTTTAATCCGCAAGGACTGGGTGGCCGGCACAGCCATGCTAATTAAAAGAAGCGTCATTGATCGCGTTGGTTATTTAGACAAAAATATTTTTATGTATGGGGAAGACCAAGAATTCTGTATGCGAGCCAAGAATCATCACTTTGATATCGCCATCCATCCTGGCGCAAAAATTGTTCACTTGGGTAGCGCTAGTTCTTCTAGTAAAAATGCTATTCTTGGTGAGTTCAAAAGCTATTTATATATTTGGGGAAAACATTTTCCCGCCTGGCAACAATCGCTACTGCGCTTAATTCTAAAAGCTGGTGCGCTCTGGCGCTATTTAATCTATCGCTTGACTGGTAAAGAGAAACAAGCAACAATTTATCGTGAGGCTTTGGCAATTATTAAATAAATTTTGAGTATGGCTAAAAAATCAACTTTTGCTAAAAAATTATTGAATTTTGTTGACAATCGTTTAATGTTGTTTGCTAGCTTATTTTTGTTAATTTTCATTCCACTTTATCCAAAAGTACCACTCTTTGAAGCCATTCCTGGCTATATCGTTCGCGTTCGCTTAGAGGATATTTTGGTGGCACTAGTCTCTCTTTTTTACTTAATTCAAGTTAAGCGCAAAAAAGTTGATTGGCAAAATCCGGCAGCTAAGTGGATTTTTGCTTATATTGTAATTGCCTTTTTATCGATTGTCTCAGGCCTGTTTATTATTCGCACCATTCCTCTGGAAAGCATTCACTTTGCTAAATCATTCTTACACTTACTGCGCTATATTGAATACTTCTCTTTGTTATTTATTCTTTATTCTAGTGTTAAATCTGAAAAAGATTTGCGCCTAGTTGTAGCTGCTTTAGCCATCACTTTAGTCTTGGTTACAGCCTATGGTTATGGGCAAAAATATTTTTATTGGCCAGTTTTTTCGACCATGAATCGTGAATTTAGTAAAGGGATGGTTTTGTATTTGACCGAACACGCTCGAGTCCAATCAACCTTTGCTGGCCATTATGATTTAGCTGCTTTTTTAGTGATGGTTTTGCCAATTTTTTATGTGCTGGGCATGAAAAATCAAAACAAATGGAGCAGGCGCTTATTTAAGATTTTGCACTTACTGGGTTTGTGGCTTTTGGTCGCTTCTGCTTCTCGCACTTCTTTTGCTGCTTATCTTGCTGCTATCGCTGCTGCCATTATCATGTTGGCTTGGCAAGAGCAAAAATTTATTAAACGATTCTGGGCACTTCTGAGCCGAGGAGCTACTTTTAGTGTTTTATTAATTTTGATGATTTTTGCCTTTGGTGGCGATATGCAAGATCGCTTTGTGCAAATTTTGCGAGCTTATCCAGCAGCTTATTTAGTTTATGAAAACGCTGAAGAATTTGGCGAAACTCAAATAGAAAATTTCGAAAAAAAATATGAAAAACTAACCACTTATATGCAGCGCCGAGGTCAACCGCCAGATGATGGCATTGCTGTTGATGAAAACACTTCATTAGAATTAGATGAAAATATTTTAGTACGAACTGATCAACAACCTACTAGCACTAGACCAGTTGACGTTTACGAAGATATTCCCGATATAGTAGAAGAAGAAGATGAATTTGGTCAAGTCGTTAAAGTAGAAAAGGAACGGACTTGGTCGCCTAATGCCATGAAATATGGTTTATCACTAGCCATTCGTCTCGATGAACTCTGGCCCAATGCCATTAATGGTTTTCTTACCAATCCGGTTTTGGGTAGCGCCTATGCCACTCTCAATAAACAAGAATTTTATCAGTTTACTGAGGCTGAAAGTACTGATAACAATTTCCTACGCACTTTAGGTGAAACCGGCTTGCTTGGTTTTATTAGTTTTTACGGTATTTTTTGGGTAATTTTTTATCAAATTAAAAAAAATAAATCTGCTAGCCCTTGGCTTAAAAATCTTAACTTGGCTTTTTTAGCAGCCACTATTGGTCTTTTACTTAACGCCCTCTATATTGATGTTTTTGCTTCTTCCAAAGTCGCTTTTATTTATTGGGCCTTAGCTGGAGCAATGCTCGCCATCAACCACCAACACCATCATGATAAAAAAAGCAAAAAAGCAAAAAAATAATTGGCTAATTCTGGCCATTTTATTGCTGGCACTAGTCTTGCGCCTCTATCGCTTTCACTATCCTTTAATTGATTGGCACAGTTTTCGCCAAGCTGATACTGCTTCAGTCACTAGGGAATATCTAAAAAATGGACAAGTCGACTGGCTGAGACCAAAATATCATGATCTCTCCAATATTCAATCAGGTTTTGCTAATCCCGAGGGCTACCGAATGGTAGAGTTTCCCCTAATCAATGGTTTAATTGCTCACTTTTTACTTTTTGCTCAAAACTTGGGACTCAATCTTGATCTAGTGATGACTAGCCGAGCTTTCTCCATCCTCGCTTCACTGCTAGCCATTTATTTTCTTTATCGTTTAATCAAAGTTTTTGACAATGAAAAATTAGCACTATTTAGTGCCTTTATTTATGCAATTTTGCCTTATGCAGTCTTTTATGGACGAGCTATTTTGCCCGAACCCTTTATGTTAACACTGAGCTTAATGTCGCTTTGGCAGTGGGCAGTTTTTTGTCAAAAAAAAGCGAAAGGTTTAACTCATTATTTATTAGCTTTAATCACCCTAGCCTCAGCCGCTCTACTAAAACCCTTTGTTGTCTTTTTAGCCCCAATATATTTAGCTATTGCCTGGCATTATTTAGGGCCAAAGCTTTTCACCAAACTAAGCATCTATCTTTTTCCCATTTTGGCCTTTATTCCTCTCTGGCTATGGCGAGACTGGATTCAAAATTTTCCTACAGGCATCCCTGTTTCTGATTGGTTGTTTAATAAAAATAATATTCGCCTTAAACCAGCTTGGTGGCGTTGGTTATTTTATGAGCGCTTAATCAAACTTATTCTTGGTTTTACTGGCACAATCTTGCTTTTTGGTAATCTATGCCAAATCAATAAAAAAACTTTAATTTATGCTGGTTGGTGGTTGAGCATTGTTCTTTATTTTATAGTCCTCGCTAGTGGCAATATTCAGCATGATTATTATCAAAACCTGATGATTCCCATTGTTGCCGTCAGTGTGGCGAGAGGCAGCTTAATTCTTCAACAAAAATTCAAAAAAGCTCATCTTGGCACTGCTTTTGTCAGCCTTATTTTACTTAGTGCTTGGTTTTTATCAGCTAAACAAGTTGCTGGCTTCTTTAATGTCAATAATTGGGAATATATTGAAGCTGGTCAAGCAATTGATCGTTTAACTCCAAGCAATGCCTTAGTTATTGCTCCAGCAATGGGAGATACTGCCTTTTTATTTCAAACTAATCGACGAGGCTGGCCCTTGGGCTTCAATATCGAAGAAAAAATTGAAGCCGGAGCAACTGTTTATGTCAACACCAGTGATGATAAGGAGCGTCGCCAACTTGAGGAAAAATACCAAACTCTTGAAAAAACCGATCGTTATTTAATATTAGATTTAACTAAAGAAAAGACCAGTCCATGAAAATTTTAATGTTGACTCCTTATTTGCCGTATCCGCTTTTGTCTGGTGGACAAATTCGCACCTACAATTTGTTGAAAAAATTAGCCAAAAAACACCAAATCACTCTCTTTGCCCTCATTAAGGATGAACAAGAAAAAAAATACATTGGTGAACTGGAAAAATATTGTCACAAAGTTCAAGTTTTTAAACGTAGTAAAAAACCCTTTACTCTTAAAAACATTCTCAAAACCGCTTTTTCTAGTTATCCTTTTTTGGTAATTCGCAATCAATCTTTAACCGTCACTGGCGCCATCAAGGAAGAATTAGCTGGTAGTAATTATGATCTGATTCATGCTGAAACTTTTTACATGATGTCTCACTTACCAAAGCTAAAAATTCCTAGCATTTTGGTGGAGCAAACTATTGAATATTTGGGTTATGAAAATTATGCCAAAAAAGCCCCACTTTTTTTGCGACCCATTCTTAACATTGATGTTGAAAAAATTCGCAATTGGGAAAAACATTACTGGCAGCAAGCTGATCAATTAATTGTCATGAGCGAAGAAGATAAAAAATTTATTGCTCAACAACTAGGCAGAACTAACAAAATAGCCGTCGTTGCTAACGGAGTAGACAATAACTGGTTTGATCAGATATCCAGAAAAAAAAATAATAGGCCGACTATTTTATCAGTTGGTACTTTTAAGTGGTTACCCAATCGAGAAGCAGTTGAATTTTTAGTGGAAAAAGTTTGGCCTTTGGTAAAAAAGAAACTGGCCGGTGTTCATCTGCAAATTGTCGGTAATGCTCCCAATCAAAAAGTATTAAATTACGGCTTGAGAGATGCGCAAATTACTGTCGCTGGCCAAGTTGAAGATATTCGCTATGCTTTTAAGAGCGCAGACTTGCTACTAGCCCCAGTTTTTAGCGGCAAGGGGACTCGTTACAAAATCTTGGAGGCGATGGCTTGTTCTACTCCAGTGGTTGCCAGCAAAATCGCTGTTGAAGGCTTAAAAGTTGAGCATGGTAAAAATGTTTTAATTAGTAATGATGCTGAAGAATTGGCCAACTTTACTGTTCAGGTTTTGACTGATCAGAAATTGTGGGATAAACTCTCAAACAATGGTAAAAAATTTGTTAAAGACCACTATGATTGGCAGTCAATTTCTCAAAAACTCGATGCAATTTACCAAAAAATCGGTAGAATAAAGAAATAAATATGGCGAAAAAATTAGATTTAAGTATCATTATCCTCAACTATAACGGGCTTTTTTGGCTCAAAAAGTTACTACCTACCATTAAAGAAAACTATCTCAAACACACAAAATTTAAAGTCGAAGTGATTGTGGTTGATAACGATAGCCAAGACGATTCTGTCAGCTTTCTGAAAAAGAATTTTAAGTGGGTGAAAGTTTTAGAGTCAGGACGCAATGGTGGTTTTGCTTTTGGCAACAATGTAGCACTGCGCCAAAGCCAAGCTCGCTATGTGATGTTGCTCAATAGTGATACCGAATTTTTACCAGAAAAAAGTAATCTAGATGTTTTAATTGACTATTTAGACAAAAAACCCAAGGTTGCTGTGCTAGGACCTCGTTTAGAATTAAGTGATGGTGAGTTAGATCCTGCCAGTCATCGTGGCGAACCACATCCCTGGGCTGCTTTTAGCTATTTTATGGGTTTAGAAAAAATTTTCCCCAACTCTAAGTTCTTTGCTCAATATCATTTGGGTCACTTAAATTTAGATTCCATTCATCAGGTTGATGCAATTTCTGGAGCAGCGATGATGGTGCGCCAGAAAGCTATCAAAAAAGTTGGCTTATTGGATGAAAGCTTTTTTATGTATGGTGAAGATTTAGATTGGTGTCGACGCTTTCGCGATGCTGGCTACCAAGTTATTTTTCATCCACAAGTTACCATCGTCCATCATAAATATAAGTCAGGCATTAAAAGTGTCAATAAAAAAACTGCTAAAAAAACTCATGCCTTCTTTTATGATGCCATGTTAACTTATTATGATAAATACTATGCTCCTCGCTATCCAAAATTACTACGACGCATCTTGCGCTCTTATATTTTTGTAAAACGAGATGGTCGATAGAAAGATTAATTAGAAATGATGGCAAAGAAAAGAAAATATCGTTTAGGCATTGACTGCCGCTTGGCGGGTAGTGAACACGCCGGTATTGGTCGCTACAGCGAAAATTTGGTTAGAGAAATTATTAAAATTAATCAAGATAAAAACTTTTTTACCTTTGTTTTATTTTTCAGAGATCTTAATCAAGCCCGTTCAGTTTTGGGTGAAGATTTTTATAAAAAACCTTCAAAGTATCAATTGGAAATTATTTTGAGCGATATTCGCCACTACAGCTTGAGGGAGCAATTAACTTTACCCAAGGTTTATCGTCAAGCAAAATTGGATCTCCTACATGTTCCGCATTTCAACATCCCAGTTTTTTATCGACAAAAACTAGTCATTACCATTCATGATTTGCTTTGGCACCAACAGAAAGGCATGGGGGTTACTACTCTTAAAGCACCAATCTACTATCTTAAATATCTAGCTTATTTAATGGTGGTTAAACAAGCAATCAAAAAAGCTAAATTTATTTTAGTTCCTGCTCAAACAATTAAAGATACTGTAGTTAAATATTATCGCCGTAGTCAAAAAAAGATTGTAGTTACTAAAGAAGGTCTAGCCAATGCTTATCAAAAAAACTTGCAATTACTTTCTCAAAAAAACTTAAGCAAAAATAAAATTAAAAAACA
>CAYXJQ010000026.1:0-3447 GCA_964464985.1 uncultured Pseudomonadales bacterium
TCTTTTTGCCCAGCAAATTTTCGCTCTACATTTGCTTCACTCTCCCCATGACGAACAAAGTATATTTTTTCCATATAAATTTATTATAAATGATTAGAGATTAATAGTGCTGAACGCTATGACTTAATATATTCTGCAGGGGTTGGTGAAGGATGTTGGAACGTGCTTTGGATTTCATTAAAATATTTCTCAATAACTCCCCTTTTCCAGCAATTATTTAAATTTATCAAGTAAATACTCAACTTTGTATTTTGAAAAATAATCTCTTTTGATACCAGCTTTGCTCCGATATGAGACAAAAGCTTTCAGAACTCTTTCATAATCAGATCGACCTGAAGACATGATTCCTACTGCTCTTTCTTCATCATCTACAAAATGACCAACTCCCCCTGTCCAATTAACTGAAGCTTTATCTTTGGCTAGATTTTCTAGTCCTTCAAATCCGATCTCCACCCAAACCAATACTCCAAAAGCCATTTCACAAGCAAGCTGATACCTCTTTTTTTTCTCTCTTCTATTATCATCTCTCAATAAATACAAACATGTATCAACCGTCATTAAAGTTTTATCAACCCTAAAGTAGGGAAATACTACTCTGCCCCCAGTTTCATTTTTAGAACTAGAAAACAGTTTCCATATTATTTTAGAGGGTAAAACCTCTTTAATCCTTGTGACTACTGGCGCTAAGTCTGCTCGCAAATCAAGAGGAGCTTTATCCTTGGATTTTGGTGCGTAATGAGAAAGTCGCTCAGTCATGAAACAATATTGTAATAAAGATATCAAAATATATCAAGAAGAGTGGGAAAGATGTTGGAACTTGTTTTAGCTTACCAATAACCATTGCCAACATATAAAACTTCATTTGTTTTTAAGATGTATTTAAATAGCTCTTGAGAATTGACTGGCGCAATCATTGCTCCTTTATCTTCCTTGAGCTCACCACTGGAATTTGTCCAAGAATAGTTCTGTGGCAGCATCACAAATCCGTTCTTTTTATGAAATGCTATTGATGATTCATTATCTAAATCAACTGATAAAAACGCCACCTCTACCCCATTATTTTTCAGATATTCCATGGCCTTTTTGGCAACTAAAGAACCAATGCCCTGACCCTGATAATTACTATGGGTGCAAATTCCATAGCCACCCAATTTAATACTTTTGTCTTGAAAAAGCTGTTGGCTTATATGCACACCAGCCCAAGAAACTAAGTCATCACTAAGATAGGCCAAAACATGCGCTGACTCAGGATGATAAAAATCTTCTTTTGCTTCTTTTTCATCTATATAAGAAAAAACTTCTTGTTGGAGTCTAAAAATTTCTTTTATTTGTGTTTGACTAGGCTTTTCTACAAGTTTTATAGCAATAGAGTTAATATGTTGATTATTTAACATTTTTAATAATTATAGCTTATGAACTTGATACTTAAAATCAACTTTTTTGTATTTGCAGGGATTGGTGAAGGATGTTGGAACCCACTTTGGGTTTTTGTTGTGGTTTTAGTAAGTAATGGCTCTTACTAGCTGACTTGTCTCTAAACCATGATTGTCGATTTGAATTCGCATAATTCTCTTAACGATAAATGCTAATTATCAACTTCAGACAAGTTAACAATGCTTTCATTATCCTCATCTATTTTACATTAGACAATTTCCTTAATATGGTATAGACTATTTTTAGTATTAAACCATATTTAGAATATGTCTTATCTATCACCTCTTCTCCAAAATAGAATCGATCAAAAATTGCAAAAATTGCAAGAACTAAGACCATTGCCTAGTTCGGCTATAAAAAAACTTCAAGAGCAGTTTGAGCTTGAGATGACATACAACTCTAACGCTATTGAAGGAAATAGTTTAACTTTAAAAGAAACTTATTTAGTTATCCACGAGGGAATAACCATCAAAGGCAAGCCTCTTAAAGATCATTTGGAAGTTAAAGACCACCATCAAGCTCTGACATTCTTATATGAATTAATCAATAAAAAATCTCAACCAACCTTATCAGAGCAATTAATACGTGATTTGCATAAACTAGTAGTAAAAAAAACTGAAGAAGAGTTCGCAGGGAAATATCGCAATAGCAATGTGTTTATCGGTGGAGCTGACCATACCCCACCAGATGCACTACAAGTCCCTGATCAAATGAGGGATTTGATAAACTGGTTTATTAAAAATAGAAAAAAACTTCACCCGGTAGAACTATCAGCTCAACTACACCATAGGTTAGTTTATATTCATCCTTTTTTTGATGGTAATGGAAGAACTGCTCGCTTAGTCATGAACATTGTACTAATGAGATCTAAATATCCTTTAGTCGTAATATTAAAAAATGATAGGAAAAAATACTATCGTGTCCTCGACCAAGCAGATAAGGGAAATCTTAAGCCAGTGGTGCAATTTGTCGCTCAAGCGGTTGAAAGATCTCTGGATATATATCTCAAGACACTCACTCCCGTCGGTAAAAAAAGAGAGAAATTTCAGCTACTATCTGAAGTCAGTGAGCAAAGCTCTTATTCATCTAAATACTTAAATCTTTTAGCTAGACAGGGAAAACTTGAAGCTCATAAACAAGGTAGAAATTGGCTAACAAGCATTGATGCGGTAAACAGGTACATTGATAAAAGAGAAAGAAAGCGCTGAAATATATGCGTGGATGACTAACTGATTCTTCGTCGTACCCTACAAATGAGGAAAGTTAAAAGCTGCTAAAGAGATTGGTGAAGGATGTTGGAACTTATTGTTTAAAAAACTTCACTAGCTCTACCCAACCACTCTCGTTTAATCCCATTTTGTGATACCAATCATAAGATCTAAGCTTAGGATTACTTAATAGTCTCACTCCCACAAAATTTTTTTCTTTAGCATGAGCAATAATGTGATCAAATAACATTTTGCCAGCTCCACTCCCTCTTTCTTCAGAAGAAACAACAAAAACATCAATAAAAATTTCAGTTCCTTTCTCAAGAACTAAGGGATAAGCAAAAATACCACCAATAACTTGACCAGCTCTTTTAATTGAAAAACAATGGTCTTTATTAAAAGCTTCTAAAAGATGCCTTTCACTAGTTTCTTCTGTCCACGGTTCACCAAGCTCGTCTCTAAAAGCTTGCACAAAAAAAACTTTTAAAACATCAATGTCTTTTTTGTTCATGGGGGAAATGGAAAGATTATGCATAATCAGATTTTAGCATAAAGTTATTTGGGAGTTTGAATATTCTGGGATTAATTAACATTGTTGCGATTTATTTAATTTTTAACTAACTTCCCCCACAATCACTTCTCCGTCTTTTAAAGTCTTAAAAGGTATTTTATTGTTGGTGAAATACTCTACTGCCTTTTCAACTAGATGAGATTCGGGATGGTTTGATTGATAATGTGGAACAATTGAATATTTAATTAAACCTAAACCTTGCCAAATAATTTCTGATTTATATTTTTTAATAAA
>CAYXJQ010000027.1:0-5880 GCA_964464985.1 uncultured Pseudomonadales bacterium
TTTTAAATAATTATAAAAATGATAATGAAACTAAACGGGTACAGACCAACTCATCGAAATAAATGGTTATTATTAGCAAATAAAGTTTTAAACATAGGCGAATTAACCTTATTTGACTATTACATTGATCAAATGGATTTTGATAAAAGTCATCAATTATTTGGATGTTTTATATTTGATCTCAGACAAGCAGCAAAAGTGCTTGGATATGAATCAACAAATTCAATTAGAACCAAGCATAACAAACTATTAAAACTTGGGTTCATATTTTTCACATCTAAAAAAAATATTTTTGCCATTCATAATCCAGATCGGTATATTGCTCAAACTAAAAAATGGCTGGGCAAAGTTAATGATTTTCAAAAAGAGGAAGACAATCAACCGTTTGAAGTAATAGTTAAAAACTATGCAAATTATTTACAAATAAATGAAAGAAAAATTCAATTATTTGAAAAAAATGACACTGATTTACTCAGAAACAATGCTTCTAGATCTCTGGGTTCCTTTAAGGTTAAATCTAATATTCCTCTACTTAAGCAAACAAGTAGCTCAATTAACACTAATAATCCCACCAAAGAAAAATGGGAAAAGGAAAGATTGGAAGACCCTGGCTTGCCTTCTTTTGAAGATATGTTGTTAATTAATGAGTCGGTAGAGGAAGCAACATTTGTTAAAGAATTTGATGATTAAAAATGATATAATTTACTCAAGAAGATATGTCACTTAAATACGTTATTTATTGCCGAAAAAGTACCGAAAGTGAAGATCGACAAATTCTGTCTCTCCCCGCTCAAGAGCGTGAGGCTCAAACATATGCTAAAAAACATAATTTACATATTATCGATGTGTTGAAGGAGTCTGCCAGTGCCTACAAAGTTGGAAGATTAAAGTTTAACGAAATGATTCGACGCATTCAAGATGGTGAGGTTAATGGCATTATCGTTTGGTCATTAACTAGAATTGCTCGTAATGCTCTTGATGGTGGTATGGTTATTCATCTTCTTGACACTGGTGTTTTAAAAGAGATTCATACCCCGTCTAATATTATTAGAAATGATGGCAACGCTAAATTTATGTTGCAACTAGAATTTGCAATGAGTAAGAAAACTTCTGATGATAACAGTGAGGCTGTTAAAAGAGGTAATAGAGAAAAAATCTTAAGGGGTTGGGGGCATAAAAAACATGCTGGCTACAAATTCTTTAGAGATCCTCAATATGGTTGGGAAAAGACTCTTATACCAGATCCAGAAAGATTTCTGCTTATTCAAAAAGCTATCAAATTAGTCCTAAACAAGGAAAGAGTTTCTGTTGTTTTGAAGAAACTCAATGAAGATTGGGGGTTTCGAACACCAAAAACCAGAAGACTAGGTGGAAAACCCATGAGTCTTAGTAATTTTTATAGAATATTGCATGATGAATTTTATTGTGGTTGGTTAATGACAAGCCAAGGAGAACGTGTTCGTGGAAAACACAAAGCAATGATCTCTGATCAAGAATATGACCAACTCCAAATATTATTAGCTGATAAAGGCAAGCCCAGACCAAAAAACCTAGATCTTCCCTACCGAGGCATGATATTTTGTGGAGAGTGTGGCTGTGCTGTCTGCATGGAAGAAAAACATCAAACAATTTGCTCTAGTTGTAAAACTAAATTTGCTTCAAAAAATATGCACGAGTGTATAAATTGCCATAAACCCATTAGTAAGATGCAAAACCCAACCCGTCTACATTACATTTACGGCAGATGTACTAAAAAAAGAAAAGATTTTAAATGTAGCCAAAAATCAATTAAAATCGAAAGTCTTGAACAACAATTATCTGATTTTTTATCTGGAATTAAACTTGCTCCCAAAACAGAAGCCTGGGTATTAAAACAACTTAAAAATATTAGTCATGAAGAGATAAAAACAAAAAACCAAATAAGGAAAAATCTTCAAGATAATATTACTGAAGCTCAAGCAAAACTTGATGCATTATTTACCGAGTACACCTCTCCAGCAAACTCCAAACACGAGCTTATTGAACCAGAGGAATATAAATTAAATAAAAATAAGTTAAAAAAAGAACGCAAAGATGCTGAAAAAAAACTTAATGATCTAGGACAGCAAGCAGATTTATTCATGAATGAGATAGAAAGTAAGTTTAATTTTGCAAGAACAGCAAAGTCACAATTTGAATCTGGAGATTTTAAAAAGCAAACAGAGATTATTGGTCAATTAGGCTCGAACCTAATATTAAAAGATGGAAAAATCACCGTACAACAGGAGTATCCATGGTTGTTCATTAAGAAAACAAATCAAAAACTATCTAGCTTAAAACAAAAAGGGCTCGAACCTGAAAAAAGTATTGATTTATACGAGAAAAATGGAACCGTGGATGAAGTCATTTCTACTCTGCAGGGCGGGAAGGAATCGAACCCTCATCAAAGGTTTTGGAGACCTCTATTCTACCGTTGAACTACCGCCCCTCTTTGACAGAGTTTATTATAACAGTTAATCTCTAACTTTTCTGAATCTTTAGTTGGGGTAATGTTTCTTTATTGAATGAGTTGATATTTGTCAGCTGCTTTACCAGTGCGAGTATCAATAAAGATTGCTCTTAACTCTTCTGCTTCACTTTTTTTAGTCAAAATAAATTCAAAATATCCATCATATGGTAGCTCTATATATCTTTGATACTCTTTATCGATTTTGACTTCTTGAAATCTAGCTAAATCTTCTTCACTCAAAAGAACTCGTTTTTTTGGTATAAGCTTCAAAGTTCTGACGATTGCTTGACGAAGCTTAGTTTGCAATTCTTCTCCTTTTTTAAAATTATTGTCAAACTTCAAAACATTAGTATAAGGATTAGTTTTAGCTGACATCAAAACCTGTCCTTCACCTCTAGGTAATTTCGCGTGCTTACCCTCAACCAGTTCTACCAGTATGCCTCCGTTTTTATCAATCAATAAATTACCACCAAAATAGTTTTGCCAATACTCAGACAGAGTAAGTTTTGAGTCTAAACTAATTTCTTTGTTAGCTAATTTTTCTAAAATAAAATCTTTGACCTCTTCTCGATGTTGACCGAGACGAAAAATTCTCTCTCCTGTTGCTAAATTAATAATTGAACTGTAATACAAACCAGTTTCACTAACTAATTTCTTAAAAGTTTGTTGTGGATTATCTAAAAATTCTTGTAAACCAATGGTAACCTGCCTGTATCGTGGTAAATCGTGCTTTGCTAAAAACTCTAGTCCATTTATTTTAACACCTGCTGCTTCTGCTAATTTAGCAGCAATATAAATTGGTTTTTTTTGCTCTTTCCTTATGGATTTCTGAGCTTGCACGCTCTTTTTTACCCTTTGATCCAATTCTTTTTTAGCCAAACCATTAGTGGTTTCTGCCCAATGAGGAATTGAGCTGCCACTTGTATCAGGAGTTTGACTCTCTAATTGTTGCTCAGGCTTATGCATAAATGCCTATCGTTCAAACATTTTTGCCATTTTATCACAAAAATCAATAAAAAACCAAAACTTTAATATCAAACTCTAAAATAATAAAAAACAGTCTAGCGCGCATGAACAAAAACTGCTAGGCTAAAAGTATGCAAGAACAACAGGATTTTTCTCTTCTCTATCGAGATAAAAAATTATTAGAGGCAAGTAATTTGCCAATTATTACCACTTCTGCCTCTTTCAAAGAGGATCTTAAGGGCTTTCATAGTGAGTTAGAAGATGATCAACTACAAGATGTTGTTTTTTCTAGAGCCCACTACTCAATGGCACTGGGAATTGCTGTTGCTGCTTGGGGTGATAAAATTGACCCCAAAAAAGCTTGGTTAGTTGATCCCACTAACCATGTTAGTGCTAAAGACTGGTCTAGCATCAAACTGACAGATTTCATTGGTCAAACTATTGCTCGCCAACCCATCCTAAAAACTCTCAAAGACCTGGTAGATAAATTTGCTCGCTCCAAGCTACCTATTCTAGATAACATTGCCCCAGCTACTAAATTTTTAGTGCAAAACATTGATCGACCCATCCTGTCTTTTCATATCGCTAACGGCAACATCCTGGCCGAAAACGGCAAACAAGTTTTACAAATGATTACTGATCCTCATGTTCGCAGCGATTATGTAATTAATGCTGACAAAGAAAACATGCGCTTCTTAGTTTTTGACGAAGAAACAAAGAAAGAAGTGTTTAAGGTAGCTGCACAAGAAGGCATTAACATTCCCACAGAACAAATTGAAAATAAAGTGGTTGTCACTGGCCCCCCAGTTGATCCGCGAATCATCACTGCTGGTAAAGCTAAAAAA
This sequence comes from uncultured Pseudomonadales bacterium, assembly GCA_964464985.1. GTDB lineage: Bacteria > Patescibacteriota > Microgenomatia > UBA1400 > PJMF01 > JAAZKO01. The sequence goes on from CAYXJQ010000027.1 coordinate 4,300, forward strand.
GCTTGGTCAGGTCAACGAGCACTGCGCATTGTGATCACCACTGGTGGATTAGGTACCAACAAAAAAGAAATTAAAAAAATCTTAGAACAACTTTTACCGGCTCTCAAAAAAACTCCGGATAACTGCCCTGATTTTGAGCTGATTTACTATGCTGGCACCCATGCTGATCATCAAAAAATGGCCTCCGATTTGGCGAAAAAATACAAGGTCAAGCATCACCTCATCAGTCCGCACGATCCAGCCGACTTTATCAAAACTGGCTCACTGAATAAGCCTCGCCGTAACTACAAAACATCAGTTAAGTTTCATATTATTTATCACCCACAAATTATTGATGCCAATGAATTGTTGATTCGCTATGGTTTTCCTTGGGCCGATTTATTTATCAGTAAACCCTCTGGTGATATGGCTTATGATGCTGCGCTATCTGGCGCTGCTTTGCTCACTCTCAAAGAATGGGGTGAATGGGAGCATAATGTTCGAGCTGTTTTTGAAAAACAAGAAGTTAGTCAAATTGCTGACAGTAATAACATTGTTGAACAACTCGCTCGTTTGAGCCAAAACAAGGAGTTGAGAGCCGATCAAAGCCAAGTTCCTGTTAGTAGTTCGCGACCAGTCCCTCAAGCGGATAGCTTAACTACTAAGCAAGCTAGCTGGATAAGCCAAGCAATGCTTAATACACATCAGTTACCCAGTATTTTTTATCAAGGAGCTGTTAATATTATCAAAGCCGCTCAAAAATCATGACTTTTACTCGCTACTACTGTTGTTTTGATGAAAAACAACAAAGCTACCAGATTTTAACTTGTCGGCAATTTCCTAAAAAAAAATGGAAAAGAGCTGTACCCTTAGACTTACCTAAACTAAACTTGGATGAGAAAGAGAAGTTTCTCAAACAAGCTCTTAGTGATGAATTAGATAAATTAAAAAAAGAGGTTTTTTTCCAAAAGTTTTGGAAACTGGCTGATCAAAAAACTCAAATTCGCCTACTCCTATCCATTTATCTGCGCCAACAATACCCTAAGGGGGTATTTAATGTAGAAATTGATGATTGGTTACAATCAGGACCATTTGCTCAGATTCATCAACAAAACAAACATTTGTTGAAAAATTTAAAACCTAGACAAATTTTGTCACGCTTTATTTCTACCAGCGGTAACCACCATAAATCACTGCGCATTGGTCATATTCATTTGGCTTATGATCGCATTAAGGGTCAGGATATTTTTTCTATTCATTTCGACAAATACAATCCCAACCACTTTAAAGGACTGGGTTTACTCAAACACTTCTTACTTGAAGACGGCAAAAATCACAACTTACTAAAAATTTTTAACTCTAATAAATAATCACTAGATTCTGTGATTATTTGAGTTTTTTCATCAACTTATGAGGAGTTCTTTTGCGACAAACCTTACAATATTTATTGATAGGAAAAGTGGCTTTTCCTCCGGTTTGTTTTTTTAAAATTTCATTGTTTTTATTGTAAGTAGTCACGTAACCAAAAGCTTTACAAACACTACACTGGAGGCCAATTGGCTGTCGAGGACCTTTTTTTGATTTTGCCATTTTTTCCTTTTT
>CAYXJQ010000028.1:0-1741 GCA_964464985.1 uncultured Pseudomonadales bacterium
ATTTACGGGAGAAGTAAAAGAAGAATTAAAAGTTGAAAAAGAAAAAATAGCAACTTTGTTTAACTATGATCCTCACTTAATTGCCACAGATTTAAAAAAAACTTTATTAATTACTCTAGTAGTTTTACTAGTTTTAGCTTTGATAGCTTTGCGTTATACTTAGGATTGTCTAATTTTAGAAAGGTAGTAAAAATATGTCTAAGAAAAATTTAATTATTTTATTAATTTTCTATTTACTTTCTAGCGTTTCGTCCTTTTTCGCTTTTTCTTATTTTGGTGAGGGAGCAATAGCTCTTAATAAGGTTCAACAAGAAGAAGAAAAAGAATCTCTGTTGGCTGGTCTATTAAATATAGACCCCAATGAAGCGCGTGATCAAGCTTGTCCCCTAAACGGTAAATATTATACTTTGACTGAAAAAAACGCTTGGGAGGCCAGACGCCCTTTATTTATCATGATTGAAAATGCTCCTGATGCTCGTCCACATTCTGGTCTAAGTAGAGCGGACGTGGTTTTTGAAGCAGTGGCAGAGGGTGGGGTTACTCGCTTTGGGGCCTTATATTACTGTGCAGCACAAAATGAAAACGTAGTGATTGCTCCAGTGCGCAGTGCTCGTACTTATTTTGTAGATTGGGCTTCAGGATTTAATTTGCCAATGTATGTTCATGTTGGTGGTGCCAATTTACCTGGACCAACTAATGCTTTAGGGCAAATTGCTGATTACGGTTGGCGGGGAGAGAATGATATTGATCAGTTTTCAGTTGGTTATCCTACTTTTGTTCGCAATTATAATCGCGTTCCTGGAAAAACTGTGGCAACTGAACACACTATGCAAAGCGAAACAGAAGCTTTATGGGAAGTAGCTGAAAAAAGGGAGTGGACTAATCTTACTCCGGAAAGAATAGTTAATCGAAAAACTATTGCCGCAGCTGCTTGGCAAGATGCTTATCAGGGTTGGGTCTTTGAGGATGAGCTTGGAAGTCCGGGTTTAATCCAAAAAGTTAGTTATGATTTTTGGACTGGTTATAATCAGTATTCAGTCGAATGGAATTATGATCAGGAGCTAGATGCATATAAGCGCAGCAATGCGGGTGAATTACAAATAGATTTGAATAACGATGAAGAATTGGCTTTTAGTAATGTAGTTGTTTTATTTACTACGGAAAAGGGTCCCATTAACGAACTCAAACACATGATTTATGGAACTACTGGTAGGGGTAAAGCCTTAATTTTTAAACATGGCCAGTCTCCAATTGAGGTCAATTGGAATAAACTTAGCCGAGAAGCAGAATTAGAATTTACTGATGTTCGAGGTAAGGCGGTGGAATTAGCGCGTGGACCAATTTGGATTAGTGTTTTAGCTAACGGGAGTGAAGTCAGTTATTAATTAAGTTTGTTTTAAAGAAGCCGGTTTTCACCGGCTTTTTTTATTTATTGTTTCATTTTATTACTTGTTTTTTTATCTTCATTAACTTAGAATTGAGTAAATTTTTGTTTCAAGAAAAAAAACTAAAAAAGGAAACACATGTCTTGTCTAAACGACTTATTAGTATCAAAAGTTAGAGTCAAAGTTTTAGAATTATTTTATAAGAATCCTGAAGAAATGTATTATGTTAGAGAGATTACTCGTCTCATTAAAGAAGAAATTAATGCTGTTAGACGAGAATTAGAGCGTATGCTTGAATGCGGCTTATTAAAAAGTGAACAACGAGGAAACCGCTTGTATTATTATTTAAATAAGCG
>CAYXJQ010000029.1:0-1850 GCA_964464985.1 uncultured Pseudomonadales bacterium
TCGTTGCTCATTACTCTGTTATTTGTTTTGCGAAACGGTTTGCTATTCGTATTTGCCACGCCTTTTAAAGCCTACTTGTGCCATAAGTTGCACCCATTCAACTTCGGCTATTATGTTGCTTAAAGCTCTCTTATAATCGTATGGCACAATAGTGGAATTTTTAATACTAACTAAAGCCCAGTTAGCTATTTTTGCTAACACAGTTAATTTCCAGTTGCTTATCTTCTGTCTTGTTGTTTCCATTGGTTAGGGTTGTTTGGTACTGTGAAAAGCATCAGCGGCTATTACTAGCATTGCTATAAATAAAAAAGCCATTATAAATACCTTAATCATAAAGTTTCTTTTTTAGCCCCGTTAAGAATATTGCATGCCTCTATTGCGGCTTTTAGTTCGTCTAAAGCGGTGGTGAAATCCTTTATAAGTTTAGTCTTAGCACAAGGATAATATTGCTCTCCTAATTTGAAAATTAAGTCATAATGATTTTCATTCTTAGACAAGAACCCACTATCGTAATCTATTTCCCACCCCTCTTTCTCCAGACTCTCTATGGCTTCACTAAGGGTGTATTCTGCGGGTGGTGGTAGCGCACGTTTTGGTTTATTTGCTTTTAGTTTAGCCTTTAACCTAGATACCTCTAATTTTAATTCTTCTACATGTTTATCTTGTGCCGCTTGTGCAGCTCTCAATATATCAGCTTTAGTTTTTCTCATATTTTTACTTTTATTTTGTTTCTAAGTGTTTTGATAGAGTAGCCATAGTTTCATCTACACCATCAAGGTATCTTTTTGAACCATAGTTTAGTATTAGATGGCTTAGTTCTTCTTGTATGGAAGGTTTTACGTTTCCATTTGTTAGTATTAGGTCTATTATTTTATCTATGTCTTCCATGTTATTGTTTTTGTAGTAAATTTAAAGCAGTAACTATTGTATGTGTTTGTCTAGTTTCTTCGGCAAATTCAAGCAATTGGTTTTGGTTTGGCCTATCCATAACCCAATTCCAACCTGTTTCTGTTTCATAGACTACAAACCATTCATTTGGACTTACTAAGTTTTTCCAACCATATTTTTCCACTTCATCAAGTATTTCTTGTTTTGTTGCCAACCTCTTAATTCTATCTACTGATTCAACCTCTTTAAAATTTTCCACAGGGAAAAATCCTAGAATATTACACTCTAAAGAGGTAATAAACCTGATTGTGTAAAGGTCTGTTAAAACAGCTTGTCCTACTTTATATTCTTTAGTTTCCATTATTCTTGTTTTTTGTTACAAAGGTAAGTTAATTTTCTGAAACTACCTAATTATTGGTTTTCTTTTTCTATTTTTTCAATTAATAGTTTTATAAGTGTTGGAACACCAAGTTTAGAAAACCAGTGATGGCTATTTTTTTCATTGTGATTTAATTGTGATTGACAGCGTCTTTATTTTCAAAAATAAGGTTTATTTTGTTATCTCTTGTAGTATCTATTGATGGTTCTACGAGTTCTGATTCTAATAGTTTAATTTTTTCCCCTGCTTCTCTGATCATTTTATGACAAGTATTATCATCTAATTCACCACCATAAACTCTATCAACATCTTCATAAAACCAAAAGTTTTTAACAAAAGATTTAAGATGTGATAATTCTTTTTTCTTTTCTCGTCTTAACTGACCACTAATTAAATAAGGGCTCATGGTACTACAATAATAGCTGGTGGTACCTAAAATTCCAAAAGATGTCATATATTATTGATTTATTAATTTAGCTTTTTTCCAATTACGTGTCCAATGTTCATCTGTCTGAACGTGTTCCTTTCTGACCCATTTCAAAACATGAGTTGGAAAATCATCATTGTGAAACATACCAGCGAC